>DBYF01000125.1:0-663 GCA_002310155.1 Mageeibacillus sp. UBA1193
TTCATTGTGAGGTGAACTGAAATGATTCGTGAAGCAACAGTTAATGACGCAGCAAGAATTGCCGAGATCGAGGTGACGAGCAGCCGCTATGCGTACAGAAAGTGTGTTTCCGAAGAGTGTTTGTACAGAGATATGTCTGTAGAAAGCCGCATTCCGGTTTACCAGAGATGGATATCTGAAAACAGATTCGCGCTGTATGTATATGAGGAACCGGAAACTGGCGTTGTTAAGGCCATGATGGGTCTCGGCATGTGCGAAGATGAAGATAAAACGAATGCCTTTGAACTCCATTTCATCTATGTGGATCCGGGCTTTGTACGGGAAGGTATCGGTTCTGAATTGCTGAAGCTTTTCGAGAAGACCGGAAAAGAAAAGGGCTGCTCGGAATATGTGATCTGGGTCCTGGAAGACAACGGAATGGGCATCAGTTTCTATGAGAAAAACAACTACCGTCCTGATGGGAAAGAGAAGATCTTTAAGCGCTGGAATAAGCGTGAGATCCGATATGTGAAAACCGTGTGATTCAGCTATGGATGCGAAGAAGAAAAAATACACTGCCAGAGTCAGCTTCGACAAGAAAGAAGCCGAATACTTAAGCTATAGATACAGCCCCGGACAGCTGGTGCTCTGGTGTGTTCTTGCCGGGAAGCAGTCGCTGGGTAT
>DBYF01000125.1:723-3685 GCA_002310155.1 Mageeibacillus sp. UBA1193
ATCGACAATGATATGAAGTTCGAAGAGAAGTGTGATATCCGCGTCGGAGATACACTGAAACTGAGTGCGTCTCTGCCGGATCAGACCATCAAAGACATTGAGATCGTTTCTGTCAGAAAATGTAAGCCGGTCTATGTCAGATCAGATCATAACCCGCCATCTTCTATCGAGGAGGCGATGAAGACGGTTGACGATGTCGAGGTCAAACGCCCGACATTCCGTCTTCACGGTCTTCCTTTTGTGACGGATAAGACCCGCCAGGTCGTGATCACATCTGATAAAGGAGAAGTCTGGAAATTTCCGTACAGGACCAATAAAGTCTTCTACATCGATGAGAAGAGGTTCTTTATGCTGCTGGAATCACAGCACATTCCGATGCTGGCGGTGAGTGCTTTTCTAAGCAAAAACGCAAAGCATGAATACCGGATGAAGATGTCTGACTGGCCGGATGTCCTGAATTACTTTTTTACTTCCGATGCGGAACTTTCTGATTGCGAAGGGATCACCTATCAGGTTAGAATTGAAGAGAAACCGGGTAAGTGAAAGATCTTTTGGGATCATGCCATCAGGCAGGAAGTGAGGTCGGCTATGGGAACATGGAGTGCGAGTATAACCGGAAATGATACCGCCCTTGATATGATCGAGGAATATAAAGTCGCGTTCTCCTATTTCGATGTGCCCACCGGACTTGCAAAACTGGATCAATTTGTCAGAAGTAACTTCGATGAATCCGATGAAGATGAGTGGTGTGCCTATTTCTATTCGCTCGCGGAATTTATGTGGAAGAACGGTATCCTGACCGATGAGATCCGTGATAAAGCGGTGCAGATGGTAGACTCCGATTTCGGTATGGAAACATGGATCGAAGCAGGAAAGAGTGCTGTGAATCAAAGGCGAAAAGCACTTGCCAAGTTCCGTGAGAAGATCATGTCCCCGCAATGCGAACCCAAAAAGATCAAGCTCAATCATATCTATCCGGACGACATTTTCGAAGATGGCGAAGTCATCGCGATTCAGCTGAAAACGGCCGGAAAGAAATATGTGCCGGGGAATATGTGTGAGCCGATATCGGATGAGGAATTCTTATCCTATGACAATAAGTATGTCATTATCCAGAAGGCCTATTCGAAGGAACAGCATTTCTGCGGTGTTATGCCCGAACTCTGTGACAGGACGGCCGTATTCGTTCTGTTCAAGGGTATTTACGATTCTCCGGAAGCTGTCGATATAACGAAACTGGAAAAAGCTGACTTCAAATGCGGCAGGTCTGCATTAACATGCCACTTCGAACATTTTAGCAGCATGTTTCATTTCAAAAAACGCGGGTATAAGATCATCGGCAAAATGGAGCCCCTCATGACGAGCGCAGAAGAAGACTGTCAAACCAGCTTCCTGAACCTCGGTGATAACTATCCGCAAACGAATGCCGATTCGAGACTGATTGCTGCTGTGCTTGATTATGAGGTCGTTTTAAAAGAACACGACAAAGCTATAAGTGATGAATTCCTTGCGGATATGGTGACATCCTATGTGCACTGGAAATGGAATTATTCGTATGCGTTTTCGGCAAAAGAGAAAGACGAATACCTCGCGCGAAAAGCAAAAATGAACGAAGCTCGGAAAGAACTGTATGCAGCTTGTCATGAGATGCTGGAGAAGGGCGCGAAGGTCTATAAGATCTATTATGCTTATCCGCTCGGCTATGCGATCAAGCTCTCCGGCGAGCCCTCTAAAATACTGCTTCATTCGAGATCGGAGTATAAGTATTGGGATGTATTGGAGGAAGCTGTGCGAGCCAGGTTGGATATCTGAGATATCCCATTGTTATATTTCGAGTACCTGTTTTGTGGCTTCTGTGACGAAGTTCGAAAGATTGTTATATAATCGGAAGCGATTTTGTTAGTAAACCGATTTCGATAGTGATAATCTATGCGTGTTGTGATCGTCAAAGAATGGGTTTGTTGTAATCGATCAATTTTCAAACAAGGAAGTAAATATCATGGAAAAATCAAAGTGCAAGACGAAAGTCGCAGCGCTTCTGGTGGCTTTGGTGATCGTCTTCATCCCATTCGGAAGTGCTTTTGCGGCGGCACCGAGGGGTACATTAGAGAACCTCGGCGTTGATGACGGTATGATGAACTACCGTCAGGGTTATAAAAGCTATAGCGGTACTTATTACGTGCCTGAGGGAGAAATCTACGCCTGCTTGAAGGGCGATTTTGTCAACTGCGGATCCAGCTTTAATTTCACTGTTGTAGTCAGGGATAACGATGCTGGAGAAAACATCCGGAAAGTAACTGAAAGGATCACAGTTCCATCCGGAATCAATAAATTTGGCCTTCAGCATTTAAGCAATATCGACACCCGCTACGGACATGCATCAAGATATTGCAGTAAAGAAATGACAGCGGCTCTTGATCTGAGCACTCTTAAGGTGGGTAACTACAGTTTTTCATTCTATGTCAATAGCGAAAGTTACGGCGTAGTGACGTATGTTAGAGTGTATTCGAGTGAAATCCAGAGTTTTATATGGAATGCATATCATTACTTTGGAATTTGGTTTCCGAGCGACCTCGAGTTGAGCCTGTATAAACTCTCTAAGTTCCAGATCAAAGGTACGGATTATCTCTGGAATATATATGTGGAAAATCAGGCGAATGGCATATTTAAGGGCTCATCGTCGAGATATGCGATCAGAAACGTCTGCTATATAGCGTATGGACGTTACCCGAATACAGCGGAGGAGAATGCACTCATGACTTATTGCTCGAGAATGGGTGTACCGCTTACGATCAAGAAGATCATTTATAGCGGAAAAGCCATGTCGTATATTGAGAGTCAGGGCATGAGGGTTTGAATCTCGAAAAGAGAAGATAACTGAAATGGAAAAAGGAACGGCAACAGGTGATGGATCTGCTGCCGTTCTTCGTTTTATGAGTTCGCTTTGTGCTAGAATCTAATG
>DBYF01000125.1:3702-8393 GCA_002310155.1 Mageeibacillus sp. UBA1193
AAAAAGAGTGGGTCCAGGATGATCTCATTGCGGTGTTTTTGACTCTGCTAGGTTTTTTCATTTTTGTCGGGCTCATGCTGCTTGGAACGATCGTCAGCGGAGTTTTACATTATAAATTCCAAAAAGAACGAAACAGAGGATTCTTTACATTTTGAATGATGATATACTATTTACTGTAGGGATCGGTCAACCGATTAAAACAGGAGGTAGTGTATGGATAAAATGTTCCAATTGAAGAAGAATGGAACGTCCGTCCGCATAGAAATTGTTGCCGGACTAACGACGTTCATGACCATGGCGTACATCATCGCCCTGAATCCGAGTCTTCTTGTAGGTTTCGGTTACGAGGGAACGCCGCTATGGAATGGTGTATTCCTCGCGACATGTATCGCATCGGCGATCGGTACGTTCTGTATGGCATTCCTGGCGAATAAGCCGTTCGTTATGGCACCTGGTATGGGTCTGAACAGTTTCTTCGCTCTGGTCGTAGGTAATATTGTCGCACTGACCGGAATGACAAAGCTCCAGGCATATCAGAGCGCACTCGTTATCGTCTTTATCGAAGGTATGATCTTTATCGTGCTTTCTGTTTTCAACGTACGTGAGAAGATCGTACAGGCGATCCCGCTGGGTGTCCGTCTCGGTATCGGACCGGCGATCGGTCTTATGCTCCTCAATATCGGTTTCGGCACGAATGCCGGTGTCCAGGTTGCAGATGAGGCCGGCAATGTGAACACATACTACGCGATGTCAGATTTCTTCAGTTCCCTTACTGCTTCTGCGGCAAGAGACAAACTCGGTTCCGGATATAACATGATGATCCTCACGATCGCGACAATGTTTATCGGACTGTTTGCGATCATTGCTCTGAATCATAAGAAAGTAAAGGGTGCGGTCCTCTACGGTATGATGGTAGCATCCGCGATCTACTGGGCAGGCGAGGCGATCTTCTTTGATATTGATCCTTTCGTTTCCCTGAGAGATGCTTCTTTCGTTCCGCCGTTCAGGGATATGGCGGATACCACGCTCTTCCGTCTGGACTTCAATGGATTTATGGAGATCGGATGGTTTACGATCATCACACTTGTTATTACATTCTGCCTGATCGACATGTTCGATACGATCGGTACTCTCGTGGGTACGGCTTCCCGTGCGAAGATGCTTGATGACAAGGGTAATATGCCGAAGATGAAAGAAGCTCTCCTTTCCGACGCGATCGGTACGGTTGCCGGTTCTGTAACCGGTACATCCACCGTTACTACCTTCGTTGAGTCTGCGTCCGGTGTTGAGGCAGGCGGCAGAACCGGTCTTACCGCACTTGTTGCCGGCTTCATGTTCCTGCTCTGCATGTTCATCGCGCCTATTGCAGCTGTTATCCCGACAGCGGCTACCTCTTCCGCTTTGATCTATGTTGGTATCCTGATGCTCAGTAACCTTAAGGAAGTCAAGTTTGACGATATTACGCAAATGGCTCCTGTAGGCATCATGCTCCTGGCAATGCCGATCTCCGGATCGATCGGACATGGTATCGGTCTCGCGCTGATCTCTTACACAGTGATCAAGGTGACAACCGGTAAGTTCAAGGATGTTTCTCTGCTGACTTACATTCTGTCTCTGATCTTCATCCTGAAGTTCTTCGTAGCTGTCTGACGTTACGCTGATTCGATAGTAAAGTGATCTATGACCACGGTCATGTTTGAAAACGTGACCGTGGTCACTTTTTTGCGCAGAGCAGGTTTAGTAAAGTGAGTACAGTTGAGAAGTGAAGGAGACAGAAAGCATCAATGAACAAGGCAAGATCGAAACTATCACCATGGCCTTATATAAGAAATAACCGGGTGCGTACGACCGCGCTCGTCATCAGCCTGTCCGTTTTTATTCTGATGATGTATGTCGTCAATTATGTTATCGGAGGAATCGACGAGCCGTTTTACGCAAGTGATGTTGCGCCGTATGAGCGGCTTCAGATCGTATCCTCCTATTTAGGAATGAATGGTTCGGATTATGATTCAGATGAAGAGTATCTTGCGGATGCATGGGTACGCGCCGGAAAAGTGTGTGAATCTCTGAAAAAAAAAGACGGTGTCGTCGATGCGAAGCCTTTTGCGTGGCAGGATGTAGTGCTGAAATCCGTGATCGGCAACAGCAGCGTCGAATGTTACCTTTTCGGCAATACATCGGACTGTGAGGACTTCATCAAGCATATGGACGCGAAGCTCGTTTCCGGAAAAATGCCGGAAAAAGCAGGAGAGGTCCTGATCGATAAGAAACTTCAGAAAAACCACAGTAACGATAACGGGCTTTTCGAGTATATGGGAAGTAAATACGAGGTCGTTGGTACCGTTGATTCTGACTACTATCTGGCCTTCGGTATCCAGCAGCCGGGTGAAAACGACATCAATATCCTGGTGATGATCGAAGAGGGAAGTACGGTCAGTGGTAAAGAGCTTATGGAAAAGCTGGGCTACGATGTCTTTTACTTCAAAACAGTAAGAAGCGCAAAGATCGCTCACGAGAACAGCATTGGATCTATGGATGTCGTGCAGACGTTATTAACTGTAGTGTCAGGCGCGCTTCTCCTGATCTGTGTTTCGGTGGTGCTTGCGCTTCACATCATGGACAGACATAACGAATGGTGCCTGCTGAACTCCATCGGCTTTTCGACCGGTGAGATCTATGTAATGGCCCTAAAGGAGATTCTGATATGTATTGCGATCTCGATCGTGGTCGGAGCGCTTCTATGTTTCATGGTCATCTTCGGATTGAAAACACTCCTTTATGACCCGATCGGCATCTGCATCAACACCTGGCGGCCTGCCGCGATACCGAGAATATGTGTAGTGTTCCTGGCCCTGATCGGGTTCGCGCAGATACCGATCTTCAACGGAATGAGAAAGATACAGACGATCGACACGATCGAGTCATAAGGACGAGTGCTTTTCGAGAGGAATCGAAAGAGAAGATAAGGAGCAATAAGATGTTTGAATTAAAAGACGCCAACATGATCTACGATATGGATAAAGAAGAGAAGGTCTACGCGATGCGCGGGATGAATATCACCTTCCCGGATAAGGGCCTGGTCGGAATCATCGGACCTTCGGGATCCGGTAAATCCACGCTGATGTACACGATGTCGACGCTGAAGAAGCTGACATCCGGTGATGTGCTTTATAACGGCAAATCCCTGATGTCCATAAGCGACTCCGAGAAACAGCATCTCCGTAGATATGAGTTCGGATTTGTATTCCAGAGACACTATCTCATCAACTACATGACGGCACTCGATAACGCGACAGTCGCATCGACGATCCCGGTCAACGAGGCAAAAGAGAAGGCAGAGAAGCTGCTCCTCGAGATCGGACTTAAGAAGCGTGAACTGCACCATAAGCCGACGAAGCTTTCCGGAGGCCAGCGTCAGAGAGTCGCCATCGCCAGAGCGATGATGAACGACCCGAAAGTGCTTTTCGCGGATGAGCCGACGGCATCTCTGGACCATGAGAACGCGTTCCTCGTTATGGACCGCCTGAAAGAGTATTCAAAAGACAGACTGGTACTGGTCATCACGCACGATACCAGTATCATCCAGGACGCCGACATGATCGTGAAGATCTGGGACGGAGCCATCACCGAAGTTTCAACGAAGGGAGCTTGACGGATATGAGATTCAGATCATTTTCCGCATGGACATATATCCGGAATAATCTGGCAAGAAGCCTCGTGCTGATGCTGATGATGTCCTTCATTACGGTGGTCTTCATCGGCGGCATGTATGTCGAAAACCCGATCGAGACCTTCCGTGTATCGAAGAACGAATCCGACAGGTACATCCTGGTTTCCCTGAGGGGCAATAACAGCGAATCGATAGACGAATACCGGGAATTGTATGAGGAGATCGAGGCACAGCTTCCGGAGAATCTAAACACTGTTCTTCATGTTAACGCGGTGTACTACGACTTTGATTCGATCATGTTCTTTAACTGTCAGATGCAGGGCATATATTTCGTAAGTGCCGAGGATCTCGAACTGTTCAAAGAGCGGACACATCTGGCTCCCGAGGACCTCGTCCTTAATGACAAGGAGGTTGCTCTGAGTGAACAGCTCGCCAATAATGAGGGGCTGTCGATCGGCGATCCTGTCAATTCCAAGAAAACGATTTATTTTGCGAAGACTTTCAAGGGCGAAGGTATGCGTGTTTATGGTGTTGTAGATGTGCCATATACCAACAATATCCTGATCCTAGGTAACAGCAGTGAATGTGATGAAAAACTCGAGGCCGACATTCATCGTACGGTACAGGAACTGTCGGTCAAGTATCCTCACTGCAAATTTGAGACGGCGAGTTCTTATGTCGGTGAAGTGGAACGCGAGATGGGATTCATGTATTTCGTTTTCGCAGTTATCGTCGTCCTGGTCGCGATCGTTCTGCTTGTGACGATCAATGCAGTCTTCACAGCGGCATACGATAAGAGAAAGCACGAGTTCGCGATCTATAAGGCGCTGGGATATACCCGCGGACAGATCTTCCGTAAGATCGCGTCTGAGGTGCTGATCCTGAATGCGGGAGCATTTGTTCTCGGCATGATTGTCAACACCGGCGTGATCCTCGCCGTAAACCAGTGCATGTGGGGAGAAGGACAGCGCTTCTACCGCGTAACGAGTTCCGCGGTGGTCGGTACCTTGATCTCCGAAGT
>DBYF01000110.1:0-3167 GCA_002310155.1 Mageeibacillus sp. UBA1193
GCGTATCTCTCCTGGCGGATGATCCTGCCCTTCTTATCCTTCTTCTCCTGGTCGAGGCCCTTCGACGCGCTGATCGTCATGTAGCCGTCCTCGAGCTTTACATTGATCTCATCCTTCTTAAATCCCGGAAGGTCGATCTCGAGTTCATAGTTGCCGTCCGTCTCGTTGACATCTGTCTTCATGACGTGACTTGCGTTCTTGCCGTAGAGTCTCTTGTCTACGTTTGCGAGCTCTCTCATCGGGAAGCCCATCCAATCATCAAATAAGTTCTCACCAAATAACGATAACATACATCATTCCTCCTTTATAAATGTTATCGGACTTGGGGGCGGAGGTCTTATTCCTAAAGGATCTTCGTTCCTTTGTTCGGCTCCTATTATAGTTCCGGAATTAGCACTGTCAAGGTGAGAGTGCTAATTCAACCTGCACAGATTTTCATCTCCGTAATTGTGCACTTTTTGATTCGTCATTCCTTGCCAAAAGCACTATAATATATGGGGATGGTGCTTTTTAAGGGGGATAGGATTATGAAGAGACGAATTCTCGCTACACTTACTTCCTGCGCTCTTTTCCTGAGCGTATCCGGCGCAGCGGTCCTCGCTGAGCCCACCACGACCGCGCCACTATTCGAATCGGACGAAGCCGGTCATGGAAAGATCAAGATCTACGCATACAATTCAAGCGGCGATCTGAATCTTTTCGTCAAGGATTTTCTCGAGAGAAACCCTGATCTGGCTGAGAAATACACAGTCATCACATACCGTCCAGGACGGGGAGCCCTGGATTACTACACCATGATGACCTTAATGATGTCCGGTGAAACTCCGGCAGATATTTATGTTCCCGAGGCGGACTTCCTTTATGATTTTATCGAAGGTGACTATGCTTCGTCCGCTGCGCCCTACTCCGATTTCATCGACGATCTCGATGCGAAGATCAATAATGCGGAGCTTGCCGAATATGCCCGCTCTTTCGGAAAGGATTCTTCCGGTGTGATAAAAGCACTGCCATACGAGAATACTTCCGGTCTTTTCTACTATAGAAAATCGATTGCCAAAGAGGTCTTCGGCTCTGATGATCCGGAGACAGTGATGGACGCGATCGGTTCCGGAACCGGCGACTGGAACAAATATCTCGAAGCATGCGAGAAACTGAAAGCGTATGGCTACGCGATGACCTCTTCCCTGGATGATGTTTTGAATGCCTGTAACTACGCCTCCGAAACGCCCTGGGTAAAAGACGGCTGTCTCTCGCTCGACCCCAACAGAGCCCAGTTCCTGGATCTTGGCAAGATCATGGCAGACGGCGGATATACGAACAGGACGGACTCCTGGACGCCGGAATGGGAGAACGATATGTCCGGCGTAGGATTCGATCAGGTAACCGGTAAAGCAAGACAGGTATTCTCTTTTATGGGACCTCTATGGTTCCTGCACTACTGCATTCAGAACAGCTGTGGAACCTCAACTCCTGCCTATGGCGACTGGGGCGTGTGCCCGGCACCGGTCTCATTTGTCTGGGGCGGATCCGGAGTTATAGCCAGAAAAGAATCTATCGAGAATGAAGAAAAGAAAGAATTCATCTCCCGCTTTGTCGAGTGGCTGACACTGGACTGCTCGCAGAACGGCTTCCAGTATTCCTTCGCTTCCGGAATGTACACCGATGGCATCTGCGATGGAGTCACCTCTACCAAGGTCATGAATATGGTCAATGTTAATGATCCGTTCCTCGGAGGTATTAATCCGCTCGCATTCCTGATCAAGGAAACTCTCAGTACAGCTACCGGCGGATACGGCGAGTATAAGTATTTCGTACTGAGAGATTTATACCGCTCAATGACGCTCTCATACGCACTCGGCGACTACTCCAGAGATGAGGCGGTCGAGAATTTTAAAGAAGAGGTTGCCGCACTCGGGGAGATCGATGTTGAAAGCAATTTCGTTGTTCCGGATCCTCAGCTGGAAGCTCCTGCTCCCTACACACTGACACCTGATGCGACACCCACGCCGGATCCTGCGACATCTCCGGATCCAACTCCGACAGATGCTCCGACGCCGACCAAAAAACGCGCAAAAGGCAAAGATACCAGCGAGAAGAAGAAAAGCAAGTCTTCCGATTCTTCTGATTCGGATACTGACATTCCGGCAATCGTCTATGTTCTCATCGGCGTAGGAGGTGCAGCCACTATTGCTGGAGTGGCATACGCGATCGTTCTGATCCTCGATAACAAAAAGAAAAACTCTCAGAAGTAATAATTCAATCAGATAAAACAACAAGACCTCCCGCGCCGTAACGGCACAGGAGGCCTTTCTTCGTCCTCATCTTATATGCGGTCAGTCCTCGTCCTCATCGAAATACTCGACTGCGGCGTTATCCAGTCTTCTGGCAATATCGTAAATATCCTGTTTCATCTCATAGAAACCAACGACCGGAAGATCCTTAGACAGAGAAGATCCGCCCTTGATCAGGGCTTCCCAGTCAGCAAGAGATCTCTCAAAGAAGAATGCCTGACGGCTCTCCTCGGATCCGACAACACAGCCGATCGTATCACTGTAGGCAAGTACGGTCTGCTTGAACTGCGGGATACGGATCAATTCTCCCGCGGTCAGCTCCCACTCGGGGATCGGTTCCTTATCTACCGCATTCTCATACGGAAGGGTCTCACCATTTTCAGTCACTCTTATCTCTTCACGGAGCTCCTCACGGACTTCCATCAGGACCTGACCGAGAAGATTCTCACCACGCCACTTCGTGATGTCCTGAACCTCCGGATCAGATGTCGAAAGAAGGATGCCCCAGTCCTTATCACGTGGCGAGCACTCTGCCAGGATCGCATTACCGGTCGCAAGGAGAGTCTCCATCATCTGGGGATTCTGGGAGAATTTCGCTCTGATACCGCGCTTTACTACAACGAAACGCGTCTTCTTCCAGAGCGCCGCGTCAAAGCCGTCGAAGAACTCTCTTCCCAGGATCTTGCACTGCTCCGGATCGGCGGTATGCATGATCTCATCGCCGAGCGCGGACTGGCCGAACATCATGACCTTCTGGTACATCATAAATTGTTCCGAGTGCAGATAATGGCGTCCGGCGTACTCGAACTCAGCCGGATACCAGTTGCAGAAGCAGCCGTTTTCCTCATATTCTCTATGGAAACCAATGATCTCGTT
>DBYF01000110.1:3208-6501 GCA_002310155.1 Mageeibacillus sp. UBA1193
GGAATGCACTGATTTCGCACTCATGCAGATTCGCCGCTCTTGCTTTCATTCTGTGAATTCTTCTGGCCGTCTCTGTTTCCCGGACGCTGTCCGCCCTTGAAATCAGGCATCTGACCATTCTGGAAATCAGGAGGTGTCATGCCGTCCGGAAACTGGCCGTCCTTAAAGTCCTCAGGATTCATTCCCTCAGGCATCGTCATGCCGTCCGGCAACGAGCCGTCCGGAGGTGTCATCCCCTCCGGAAGCTCGCCATTGAAATCGCCGCCCTGAAAATTCTTTCCGTTTTTGCCGTCGAAGTTACCACCCGGACCTCCCATCTGTCCGAAATCCTGGTTGGTAAGTTCGGTCACTTCTTCGCCGTTTACGATGACTTTGCCGCCATTGAGCTTGCCTTCGTTATCGTAGTCAAATGGGAACTGTGCGTTTACTTCTACCGTACCGCCGTTGATGTAGAGGTTACCGTTCGCGTCGATACCGTCTGTATCTCCCTGTGCCATCGTGATCTTGACGTTACCGCCATTGATCTCGACCGTCGGGTAGTATGCATCGGACTTCTGACCTGCATTGATACCGTCATCCGTCGCGTTGATCGTGAAGTCACCGTCGTTGATCATGACGTAAGTTCCCTCGAGTCCCTCGGCACCGTCGATGATGTATGTGCCGCCCTCGAACTCGAGCATGCCGTCGGTGTGGATCGCGTCATCATCGCAGTTGATGGTATAGGTACCTGCGGTAAACAGCGCGGAATCATTCGTATTGATGCCGTCTTCCTTTGCGTTGATCACATAAGTACCGCCGGTCATGACCAGATCGTCTTTGCACACGATGCCGTGTCCCGCGGGCGAGTCGATCGCGACACTGCCGCTGCCGTTCATGGTCATGTCATCCTTACTGTAGATGACACTGTCAATGTCGTTACTGTCGATCGCGGTAAAAGCACCGCCATTGCTCAGTTTATTATCGCCCTCGAGTGTGATATAGACTTCATCTGCGGAGACGACATAGATGGCTGCAGAAGTCTCACTGTTGATCGTACAGTCGCGAAGGATGAGATGTACATCTTCTTCTGATCCGACGTTGATGATCAGCATACCGTTATTGGTGGAACCGGTCACGATATATGTGCCTTCCTTCGTGATGTTGATCTTCCCTGCGTTATCAGTAAGCTCGATCTTCTCCGCAGATGCTTCGTCATAGGATGTATCCTGATCCTTATCTGTCAGTTTCAGGAGTTCTACGGATCCGGATGAACCGTTCCCGGAAGAGACGTTTGCCGTGCCGTCGTCTTTGGTTTCGGATGTTTCTCCATTGTCCCCGGAATTCTGTGTCGCGCTGCTGTTTGCGTCCGTTGAAGATGACTTACTGTTGCAGGCCGCAAGAGCGATCGATCCACCTGTCAGGAGCGTAGCACTTAGTGCCAGCGCCAGGATTTTACTTCTGTTCATGTATACTTCTTTTTTCATTTCAGGCTCCTTTTCTCCGGCTTCCGCCGATGGTCAGTTTCCTTTCTTCATTTACGGTCAGACCCGTTCTCCTTACTCATTCAGCGCATCCTCCTCACGCGCGTCAGAGCTCCTCATTTTCTCTCGGCATGATGACCGAAAGCTGTATCTCCAGATTTCCGTTTCTGCACCGAAGTGCGTCGATCAGTGCTTTTTCCACGGAAGCTTCCTTCAGGGTAATGTCGTAGGACAGTTTGAATACCGATCCCATGCCGGCCGTTTTCGCGGTGACCAGACGGTGATTCGTCGTGTACTCGGAAAAGACTTCATCGAATTCCTTCGTGTAGTCCACGTTCTCCGGGACCGCGATACGAAGGCTCTTTCTCAGGCTGTTGTCCTCTTCACCGAAGCCGATCATGCTGTAGAGAATGAGCACGATGCTCAGGATCAGGACAAAGATCGCAGCGTAGATCAGGAATCCCATTCCACAGAGAAGACCCGCCGTCATAGCGATGAAGATCGCGACGATCTCTTTGGCGGTACCGGGTGCCGAGCGGAATCTTATGAGGCTGAAAGCACCTGCTACGGCGACTCCCGCGCCAATATTCCCATTCACTGCCATAATAACTACGCAGACCACACACGGAAGGATCGCAAGCGTCGCGATAAAGCTTTTGCTTCTTCTTGCACGGTACATATATGCCATCGCGAACAGGAGTCCGAGGACAAGAGAAGCTGCGATCGGCAGCAGAAATCCGGTATAAGACACGGTGGTATTTCCCATCATTGTTGTGTAAAGATCATTAAGCATAGCGTATCTCTCCTTTCATATTCCTTCCGGAAATCACTTCCGGCGCGATTTCATCTTTATAGTATTTTCCGTATTTGGAAAAAGAACTTTTCACGATTCCGTTTTCTGAGAAGCATCGGGCCAGCCACAACGGAATCGCTCCGTCCTTGCTTACCTTGACTTCCATCACGGTCAGGCTCCGGTCCAGGACCGGCGTACCATACACCGGAGATCTTAAGTACAAGTCATGGTCTCTGGCCAGGATATTTGTATCGAATGTGATCCGAAGCCCTGTCTTCTTCTCGTTCTCTTCGATCGGTGCATACGCTTCCCTGTCATAGCTGAGGAAGACTTTCGGTGTAAGATCCGCTTTCCGATAACGGGTAAGGAAATAGTCGATCTCTTTTCCGATCTGTGTGTAGTTCGTCTGCGATCTTACATCCATGGCACCCGGCATATCACCTTCGGCACAGAGCCAGTCCATCGCTTGGAATTCCGCAACTTCCACTCTTCTTTTATATACGATGCCTTTGTATTTCTTCTTCAGTTCTACGAAGACATCGTCGCCGATACTGACCTGACAGTAGCTGCGAAGCCGGAGTTTCTCCTTATACTCGGGACCGGAAAGGGACGTACGGATCAGGGCATAGTCAGATGTATCGAAGTAGATGTTCCTGATCGTTGTCTTGCCGTACTGGTCGATCTTCATGCGTCCATCCATGGCGCGCAGCACTGCTTCTTTCGCAGCCGGATCCAGGATGTATTTCATCTCATATCTCTCGAAAACCATCTGTGTCGACATGATCCGTTCCTCCTTTTCGTTTAATCTTGGTTTAAGGTTAGCATGGTAACCTTAAGACAACCTTAAAGCAAAGAAAATGCGGAAACGATGAAATAGCAGTGTTTTTCGCGTATGGTTCTTAAAAGGTTTATAATATAAAAGTGATACATATTTATGAAAAAGGAGTCCGATCATGCGTATACTTCTTGCCGAAGATGAGAAATCAATGTCGCGCGCACTGTGTGCGATCCTTTCGAAAAACAACTACTCCGTCGAACCT
>DBYF01000044.1 GCA_002310155.1 Mageeibacillus sp. UBA1193
AGCATCACTTTCTGCGTATTCATGTATGCCGTCTTCATGGCAAGGATCGCAGACGCGACGATCAGGAAAATGACCCAGTAGCGCATCGAAGCAGCGGCACATACGATCAGGATGATTATCTTCAGCCATGTGATCTTTCTCGAGAAGATGCCGGAAACCGACTCGCGGGTGTTCTTCTCACGGTGAAACCGGATAAATGTCTTTTCAGTACTTTCATCGGAAAAGAGCCCGTAGACACAGACCGGAATAAAAACACTCATCTCCGGGAGGAAGAACGCAAGCGCCGCCGATCCGACGGCAAGAAGAATGCCGACGATCATATTCCTGAAAGCTTCCTCCACCAGAGCGATGACCAGAATGGACAGAAGCGAAACGACCTCTTTGGTCCCGATATCAGACGCCAGAGAAAGGCTGCCGTAAGATCCCGCGTAAAACAGGATCAGGGCCGCCGAAAGGATCACAATAATAGCTTTGTCCAACAATCTGTTAATCATGTCATCATTATAGCGCAAAAAGAGAGTGAGACATCAAGCCGTAGTGCGATTCTCGCAGGCGCTTGCGCCGAGGACCAGCACAAGGCTTCATGTCTCACTCTATATTAGTTTGCTTTACCCTGCTGGACTTTCTTGATCACGACCGAGATCATGATGAAGGCCAGTCCGAAGAGGATCTGTACACCAAAGGATGAAAAGATCGAACCTGTGCTGAAGGTGTAGTTCATGCCGGAGCCGCTGTAGATCGTGTTAAAGACCTTCGCTGTCCAGAAGAACGGCAGGAAGTGTGCGAATGTCTGAACGCCGCTGCTGAGGAAGTAGAACGGAACGAAGATGCCGCACAGGAAGCTCATGGAGAGTCCTACCGAGTTGCAGATGAGGCTCAGGGTTCCCGCATTCAGACGGAAGCAGGAGATCATGAGTGTGAATCCGCTGATGTAGAAGGTCGTTGTGATCAGGTTCAGAACTACGACCCATCCGTACTTGCTCATCATGTCGGAAGAACCTGCATAGATGAAGCTGAAGATCGAATATGCAGCTACCAGTACGACCGCGCAGGTCAGAAGTCCGAACATCTGAGACCAGGTCTTCTCTGTCGGCTTCACAGGAGCCGCATCGATACGCATGGAGACTTCCTTCTTGTTTGCGGAGATGATGGCGGATGCGATCGACATACCGAGGAGCCACAGGCAGATGAAGCAGAAGTACATGAGGATCATATAGATCGCGTATTCTTTCGCGCTGCTGTGCTGTACCTCTTTCTTCTCAGTCACGACACCGAAGGTGACCTCGGAAACGGTCGTCTCGAGTGCTTTTTCCACGGAAGATTTATCATCCATGCCCATCGCGCGGTAGCTTCTGTAGATGTTTACGAAGGAATCGATATCGTTTACGAAGCTGAAGGTCTTACCGGAGACCTGGCTGTGGGACTGATAGTCGAGAGATACTTCCTCGCCGGCATCGATCTTCGCCTGGAAGTTCTCCGGAACCTCGATGTAGTAATCGGAGATGGAGAAATAGAGGATATCGTTGATACGCTCTTCGGAAGCTGTGGTATCTTCTACGCTTCCGTACTTCTCGATCAGTGTTCTTACACCATGGCTGAGCTCACTGTCATCGTTATCACGGAAAAGCACTCCGAGGTTCTTATAATCTACGCTCTTCTCTGTCGCCTTGTCTTCGTTCTTGTCGACGATGCTCGGTGCAGCAAAGATCATAGCTGCGCCATAGACTACCATGATGATCACCGCGATCAGGACAGAGATCTTATTGGCTTTCACCAGTTTGAAGAAATTCTTATAAAGCTGCATACTTTTCTCTCCTTAATTTCATGATCGAGACCGTAAGGAATACGAGTGTCGCCACAAAGATCTTTACAAGGTTCATCCAGAATCCGCTCAGTGTCGGATAGTTGACCAGGCGGTAGAACGCGAAGTTCATGATCGTCGCAGGGTTGATCTGATTGACGATCGGGCAGGATTTCTCGAGGATTCCGGGGAGCTGGACGATCATCTCACCGCTTAAGAATACTGACATCATGATGAAGCCTGTAGCCTTGTTATCACGAGCATTCTCGTCGCCCTTCGTAAAGAGACCGAAGCAGCAGCCGAGGCTCATGGAGAAGAGGTTTCCGATCAGTACGAATACGATGATCTCGAACAGGCGGTTTCCGACCGGGATATTGAAGAACTGATTCATCGCGAACAGTTCGAAGAAGGTAATGCCGCATGCCAGAGCATATCTTGCGAAGAAAGCGGACAGAAGGATCTTCGATTTCTTTGTGGAAGATACACTCGTTCTCATGCCCGAGCCGCTTAAGTCACCCTGGATGTCGAACACGGTGTGGATACCGGATGTTACGTTGAAGAACATACCCATAACGATCGTGCTGTAGAAGTACCACATGTAGACGTTCGCGGAAGATCCGTCATCACCGAGATATGTGGTCTTGGCCTTCATGACGGAGATGGATGACGACAGGCTCTGCATGACGATCTCCATCTTATCCGGTGCCGTTACCGCGGCATCCTTCATGATCGTGTAGTTTCTTCTGTAGGACTCGACAACGGATCTGGCGACCATAAGAGTTGTCATGTTCGCGCCGTCGCCGACCTTAACTTCGATGTGCTCGTTTTCTCCGTCGACCAGATAGATGACTTCGATCTCTTTATCGAGGATCTTCTGCTCGGCTTCTTCTCTGGAAGCGCTGTCAACGAGCTCAACGATCGCGTGGTTATAACCCATGTTGCTGGACTTAACAGTCTCAGCATCTGACAGATTCGTAAGTACCGTTACGAATTCTTCTGAAAAAGCACTCTCGCTTTCTACGATCACGCTGCTCTTTACCGGTTCGAAATCAACCTCTCCTCTTGCGGGACCCATGAAGGTGACATTGAAGCAGAGCATCAGGAGGAGCGGAAAGGCAAGTGACCAGAAGACAAAGCCTTTGTCGCGCAATGTCTTGCGCAGATAATATGTAAACATCATTTTCCGGTTCCTCCCAATTAATCGTCACGCAGTTCTTTTCCCGTAAGTTCGAGGAAAACATCGTTGAGCGTCGGCTGCTCGGAGTATACGTTCTTCATCTTGTAGCCCTTCTCTTCGAGGACCTTGATGACTTCTACAACGTTGTTGCCCTTGCCGGCTTCGACCTTCAGATACTTGCCGTCGTAATTGACACTGAAGATGTTGTCGAGCTTTCTGAGTTTCTCAATATCTTCATCCAGGATGCCCTTGGCCTCGATCTTGATCATCTCGCTCTTCTTGATCATGCTCTTGAGCTTATCTACGGAGCCCTCAGCGATCAGCTGGCCCTTGTCGATGATGATGACTCTGTCAGCGAGCTGCTCGACTTCTTCCATGTAGTGGGAAGTGTAGATGATCGTCGCGCCTTCTTTTCTCAATTCCTCAATACCCTCGAGGATCTTGTTTCTGCTCTGCGGGTCAACAGCGACTGTCGGCTCGTCGAAGAAAATGATCTTCGGCTTATGTGCGATACCGCACGCGATGTTGAGTCTTCTCTTTAAACCGCCGGAGAGCTTCTTCGGACGGAATTTCTTAAACTCATTGAGGCCGACGAAGTCGATCGCTTCCTGGACTCTCTTTTTTCTCTCGGCCTTATCCTTGATGTAAAGACCGCAGAAGAAATCGATATTCTCATATACTGTCAGTTCTTCGAACACGGAGACTTCCTGAGGAACTACACCGATCTCACTTTTCAGATCGTATGCCTTCGGAGTCATCTCTTTACCGTGGATCGTAATCGAACCTTTATCGTATTCCAGAAGGGAGAGGATGCAGTTGATCGTTGTGGATTTACCCGAGCCGTTCGGACCCAGCAGACCGAGGATCTCACCCTCATTGACCGTCATGCTGAAATTATCAACCGCGATCAGTTCTTTGTAACGCTTCACCAGTCCGTCGACTTTAATGATCTCACTCATTTTCTTGACCTCATTTCTTAGTTTGTGTTTCATTTCGGGACGCACCCGTCTCTTTCATGATTCTATTATTCCATACCGTGGTGGGCGTAGTAAGTGAATGGAATCACATCCGGACATGACAAATGTCATTTTTGGTATGAGTTTCGATGAGTTTGACAAGATAAAATGAAAAGGACCGTTTTTCACGGTCCTTTTGTGGTTTTTCTATTCAGTTGATCACAAGTTTCATGTCGAAGCAAGAGCGGCATCAGCCTGCTCCTGAGTGATTGATCCCTGCTCGACCAGTTTCGCGATGGCATTCGTCGCATAGGTCAATGTAGAATTCACACCTTGCTCTTTTGCGAAGATGATCGCTTTGGTGTACCACTCAAGCGCCTTCTCTGCATTCCGTTCTGCGCCTTTTCCGTTGTGATACGCCCAGCCGAGATTTGAAGCAGATTGAGGATTCCGAAGCTCCGCGCCGCGGGAATTCCAGCTGAAAGCCTGATCATAATCGACCTCTACACCATGGCCTTCTGAATACATATAGGCGACCGCTCCAAAACAGAACGGGTAATTCTCCTTAACACCGATCATGTAATAATCCATCGCCTTAGCATAGTCTACTTCCACTCCAAAACCCATATCATAAAAGATTCCGAGTTTATACGAAGCCTGATAGTATCCTCTCTCCAGGGCCGTTAGGTAGTTCGAAAGTGCGGCTGCGTAATCTTTTTCAACTCCGCGGGCATTTTCATAGATCAATCCAAGTTCATAGCTGGCCGAGCTTTCTCCTCTTTTTGCAGCATGCTCATAATACCCTTTCGCCTTGGCATAATCCTGGGTGACACCTTGGCCATAGCAGTAGATACGACCGAGATTACAGATCGCCGCCGGATACCCCATATCAGCGGCCTTGGTAAACCAGTCCCGCGATTTTGCCAGATCTGACGGAATATCACCGGCTCCCTTTTCATAGAGTATTCCCAGTCCATTCAATGCATATGCTTTATCAAACCAGATATCACTCGCCAGTGCTTTCTCATAGTATTCCACCGCTTTCTTTCCATCCGGCGCGCTGAGATTCGGAACCGTACCTCTCAGGTACATATATCCTAAGTAGCCGTACGCAAGCGGACATCCGGTATCCGCAGCCTGCTGATAAAGCGAGTATGCCATCGTAGTATCTTTGTTCACACCATTACCGTACTCATAGAGTCGTCCTTTGCCAAGATATCCGTAAGGGCAACCCAGTCCGATCGCCTGATCGTAATATGACAGGGCTTTTGTGTAACGGTCATCATCCATGGTAAAATTCATATAATACCGTCCAAGAGCGTACCATCCCTTGCCGACGCCGGCGTTTCCTGCCTCTGTGTAATAGCGGATAGCTTCAGCCGGGTTAAATTCCGTATTCTTTCTGCCGAAACAGTAATCATCACCACGTTCTACTTTTGCTTCCGCCTCAGTGATTGCCCACGAACCAGAGATCATTGTCGACGAGGAAACGAAATACCAGTATTTATCGGAATCATCTACCTTGATGATCCCGTTATCGTCTGTCGCAGAGAGAGTTCCGTCAGGGAAAACGATCGTGATCTGATCTCCGCTCGCGGACCATTCGGTGATCGATTTATTTCCGTCTTTACTGTCTTCCCATGAAGCCGTTCCATCTTCGTTTAAGATCAGACGGAACGATCTTCCTTCCTGAATGATCGCGAAATCGTTGATCGAGCCGTTCTCAGGATGCGCTTCCGCCTTCGTCTGGATCGCATAACCTTCATAGGTTCCTGCCAGCCGTACGCGCTCCGGATCGAGCGGGATCGTAGTCTCCGTGGTGGTCGTCGCCTCCGTGGTCGTTTCCTCCGGCTCGGTCTCGGTAAGTTCTGTTTCTTCCGTCGTCGTCGCCGTCGTTTTCTTCGTCGTTTTCTTGGTAGTTTCTTCCGTGGATTTACTGCAGCCGGTAAGGACCAGACCAGTCGCCAGCAGTACAGTTATCAGTTTCAGAATCATGTTCTGTCTTATTCTCGCAGCCATACGCCCCTCCTCCTTACGGATCTTCCGGGTTCCGATGTTCTTACGTTATGTCTTTATTGTAAGGGATAGGAGTGCTTTTCAAAACGAGAATAGCAATATGTTTTATATTTCTTTACAAAAGCACCGGTGCTTTTCGCTTATAATGTAAATAATTATATACTGGGGTTATAGGGGACATATCGGGTATGAAAGACACAACTAGGAAGAAACTCCGGGATCTGATCCTTTTCAAGCCGGATCTGCGCACGATCATTATCATGTGCCTCGGCACGATCTACAATGTTATGGGCCACTATCTGGCTCTCCACTTCAATCTTCCGTTCTGGCTGGATAATGTTGGTACTATGGCGATCTCGATCGCCTTTGGTCCACTGGCCGGCGCGATCCTCGCGATCGTTTCCCAGCCGATCTACGGCATCCCGCTGGGAATACCTCTTCCCTACTATCTCATCGGTATCATGATGGCGCTCGTCATCGGCTTTCTTTTCCCGAGAAAGCACAGAGAAGATATTCTCGCCATCGTAACAGTCGGAGTACTTGCCGCCGCTGTCACCTCACAGATCAGCGTTCCCCTTAACATGATCTACAACAACGGATATCCGCACAACCTCTGGGGCGACTCCCTCTACAAGATGCTCGACCAGAAGGTTAGTTCCAATCTCATCAACACATTCCTGTCGACCGCGTTTATCGACCTTCCGGACAGAGTCCTGACCGTCTTCATCGCTCTGTTCCTCGTCGATATCGAAGAAACACGTATCTTTAAGAAGCAGCAGAGGAGCGTAACGCGCACCATGACGATGCTCCTGGCCGTCATCATGGGGTTCAGTTTCCTCGGTGCCTACTCCCGCATCGCAAAGGCCGATGGCTACGACTTTGATTCCGAATTCGATACGATGACCTACGGTACCGATGACGGTATCCTCACCTCTGAGGTCAATGCGGTAACACAGACCAAGGACGGCTATATCTGGGTAGGTACCTATTCAGGTCTTTATAAGTACGACGGCATCGGATTCGGTCCTGCCGGGATCGACGACCGTGTGCGAAATGTAATGAGCCTCTTCGTTGATTCGAAGGGCCGGCTCTGGATCGGCACCAACGACAGCGGTGCTTTCTGCTACGATCCGGATACGAAAGAAGTCATCTCCTACAATACCGCCAACGGCCTGACCTCGAACTCGATCCGCGCGATCTGCGAGGACAAGTCCGGAAACATCTTTCTCGGCACGGTAATGGAAGTATCCAAGATCAATCCCGACGGAGTGATCAAGACATTCTCCCAGTGGCCGGAGATCAGTTACTGCTTAGCTTTCACCTCCCTCGATGACGGTTCCGTTCTCGGTGTTACGAACGGTGGTACGCTCTTCCTGATCCGGGATGACATGCTGGTCGACACGGATACATATGCCTCCGGAAACACATACTTCCGAGCTGTCGCATGTTCAGGCAGCGATATCCTGGTCGCGACTACGGGAAGTGAGATGTTCCAGTACAAAGTGGAGGGGGATAAGCTTACCCAGAAGAAGCTGATCTCCATCCCCGATCATTCGTATTTCAGCAACATCCGCTACTCCCCTCTCTACGGCGGCTACTTCTACTGCGGCGAGGTAGGATTCGGCTTTATCGATAAGGAAACTCTTCAGGTCACGGATATGACTGAACAGGACTTCAACGGCACTGTCAGCGACGTCTGTGTGGATGATCAGGGAAATGTCTGGTTTGCTTCGAGCAAGCACGGACTTCTCAAGTGCTCACACACACCGTTCAGGAATATCTTTAAGAAGGCCGGTGTCAGCAGCGGCGTTGTCAACGCGGTCTACGAGAGTGACGGTCTTCTCTATGTCGGAATGGACAACGGACTGGAGATCATCGATCTCACAACGAATTCCGTCGTGGATACTCCATGGAAAAGGAATCTGGACGGAAACCGTGTCCGAAACATCATGAAGGATTCGAAGGGAAATCTGTGGATCAGCACATATTCCACAAACGGCATGGTACGTGTCATGCCCTCCGGACAGGTCAATATGTTCAACGAACAGAACGGCACCCTCGGCGGCAAGATCCGTTCGGCGATCGAGCTGTCTGACGGCAGGATGCTTCTTGCCAGTAATATGGGCCTTACTTTCATGAAGGATGATGAAGTCGTTGCTACGATCGGCGAATCCGATGGTCTTCAGAACCAGTACATCCTCTCGATGTATGAGCGTGAGGACGGATCGATCCTGGCCGCTTCTGACGGAGACGGGATCTACATCATCAAGAATGACCGTGTCGTCGGTCATATCGGAGCCGCGGAAGGTCTTGCCACATCTGTTGTCATGCGTATCGTCAAGGGATCTACCGGGTACTTCTATGTCACAAGTAATGCCCTGTACTACGATGACGGATACTCTATCCGCTCACTGAAGAACTTCCCGTATACGAACAACTACGACATCCTGATCTCCGATGACGGGATCTGCTGGATCACATCGAGCGCGGGTGTTTTTGTCGTCGATGAGAAATCACTGGTCGAAGATGGCAATTACGCATGTACACTCCTCAATAAGAACTGGGGTCTGAATACGACCTTCACCGCCAACTCATGGAACCTCTGCAACAACGGGAATCTGTACCTTTGCTGTACGGACGGTGTCCGCATCCTCTCTATGGAGGAGTACTCGAACAAGAACTCCAACTACCAGATCCATCTGGATTCGATCCAGGCCGGCGAGACTGTCATCCACGAAAAGGACGGTAAATTCGTGATCCCTGCTTTTAACGGACGTATTACCATGAGCATCGCGATCACGAACTACACGCTCACCAATCCTCTGATCCACTACTATCTCGAAGGCTTCGACGATGACGGAACTACCTGCTATCAGAATGAGATCCTTCCTCTCGAGTTCACCAATCTCGGCTACGGAAACTATAAGCTCCATGTTCAGGTCTTAAACGAAACGACCGGAGAGATCGAGCGTGAGGAAGTCTTCTCGATCCGCAAGGAAGCCATGATGTATGAGAAGCTCTACTTCCGCATGTATCTGTCGTTCGTCGCATCCATGGTATTCTTCTATATCATCTGGCTCTTTTTCACGATCAATAAGAGAGCGATCAAGATCAGAGGTCTGCAGAGAGAGATGTCGACCGATCCGATGACCGGTCTTTACAACAAGTCCGCGTCTGAGCGCATCCTGACACGTATCTGTGAAGAGTCCACGGGTATCCTCATGATGATCGACCTCGACAGTTTCAAGCTCGTTAATGACATCTACGGACACGATATGGGCGATAAGATCCTCATCCGTTTCGCCGAACTGATCAGAAGTGCCGTCGGTGAAGGAAATATGGGCGGACGTCTCGGCGGTGACGAATTCATCGGATTCATCAAGAACACCATAGACGAGGAAGATGTCGAGCAGGTCACGAAGTACTTGAACCGTGAGATCGTAGCCTCTGCGAAAGAGTACATGGGCGCGGATATGAACATCCCGCTCGGCGCTTCTGTCGGTGCCGTACGCGTTCCTAACGAAGGCAAGGAATTCGATAAACTCTTCCGTTACGCCGACAAAGCTCTGTACATCGTCAAGCAGAACGGCAAGCACGGCTATGCCTTCTACCAGAAGAGTACGGAGAACCAGGAACTGGAAGCAAGTAATGCCGATAAGAACAACCTGGCACAGATCAAGAAGATCATCGGTGAAAGAAACGAAGGCAAGGGCGCTTACCTCGTCAACTTCGAGAAGCTCCAGGTCATCTACAAATACTTATGCAGAAACAACAGGGCTACCGGTGCGAGAAGCGGATTCGTACGAATCTCCCTGACAGGTCCGGATGAAGTCAAAGTTCCGGATGAAGCAAGAGACGCATTCGAAGAAGTCCTGATCTCCGGGCTGAAAAAGAACGATGTCGTCAGCCGGTATTCCGGAAACTTCTACGTGATCTTCAATGGCGGTGATCCGGAATCTTACGAAGGCATCGTCAAGCGTATCACCGCGAAGTGGAAAGAAAACGCGGTGTTTGCCAAATACGAAGTCACGACAGAGATCGAGAGTGTAGGTTAACCGTTCTCCAGATCAGAAAGCCACAGCGCGACAGTCGCGTCACTCGGCATACGCCAGTCCCCTCTCGGAGAAAGCGTAACAGAACCGACCTTAGGTCCGTCCGGCAGACAGCTTCTCTTGAACTGCTGCGTGAAGAAACGCTTGAAGAACTTCCTGGCCGCGTCAACTACGTCTTCTTTCGAAAGCTCCGGATACGCATGCATCGCATATGCTGTCGATCTGGACGGCTCGAATCCGTGACGGAGTGTGTAGTACAGGAAGAAATCGTTGAGATCGTATTTACCGATCTTATCTTCCGTCTTCTGCGCGATCTCACCGTTCGCACTCGGAGTCAGTTCCGGCGTGATCGGTGTATCACAGATCGAGAAGATCGTCTCCTTCAGTTCGTCATTTCCGCACATCAGCGCATAGGACTTACAGATAAACTGAACAAGTGTCTTCGGGATAGAAGTATTGACCGCGTACATGGACATATGGTCACCGTTATAAGTGCACCAGCCGAGCGCAAGCTCCGAAAGATCACCGGTACCGACCACAAGACCATTCTTCATGTTCGCCGCGTCCATCAGGATATATGTACGCATTCTGGCCTGTGCGTTCTCATAAGTAACGTCTCCTTCACCCTGGTAGGTCTGTTCATGGCCAAGCTGGGAAAGATGCAGGCTTACGCCCTCTCCAATCGGAACTTCATGGGATTCATCCGCAAGAAGCTTCATGAGCTTCCATGCGTTACCTAATGTATGCTCCGTGGTGTTTCCTTCATTCGGCATGGTGTAGCAGATGATACGGATGTCCGAAACGATCTTCCTGGCTTCCGCACAGACAAGGAGTGCCAGCGTCGAATCAAGCCCTCCGGAAATACCGAGAACCAGGTTCTTGATGCCGGTCGCACGTACACGTGTCGCAAGACCGTTCGCCTGGATCTGAAGGATCCTTCTGCAGCGCTCGTTTCTCGCGTCTTCTCCTGCCGGAACGAACGGATTTCTGGCCATGCGGTATTCGTACTTCTTCATGATGGAAGCCATCTCCGCGATATCGACTTCATCCGCGCCTGCCGCCTGAATACGTACAGACACTCTTCTGTAGTTTACGGAAAAATCATTATCGAAGGTGTTCTGTCTTCTTCTGTCGTGCATGATCGGTCCGAGATCGATCAGCGCCCTCTCCACATGCGGATACTCCGGGAAGATCGCTTCACCTAAGATACTTCCGTTCTGAGCCAGGATCGTGTGTCCCGAGAATACCAGGTCCGTACTGCTCTCACATGTGCCAGAAGACACATAGAGATACGCGCAGTAACAGGCACCGCTCTGCTGGGAAACAAGCTGTCTTCTATATTCCTGCTTACCGATCAGTTCATCGGAAGCAGACAGGTTCGCGATAATGTTCGCGCCAGCCAGCGCAGCGTGCGTACTCGGCTTATCCGGGATCCACAGATCCTCACAGACTTCGGCACTTAAGATGGCACCGGTCGAAGGATCTTCTGCCAGGATATCGATACCGAATGGTACCTCGTATCCGCCAAGAGTTACTGTCTTTCCCTTAAGTTTCTTTCCGGAAGCGAACCAGCGGCACTCATAGAACTCCGAATAATTCGGGATATAGGATTTCGGGATCAGTGCTTTTACTGTACCTTCAGACACGATCGCCGCACAGTTATAAAGGTTATTCTCATAAGCAAAAGGAAGTCCGACAACTGCCGTAACGCCGGTACCGGATGTGGCATTCGCAATATCCAGAAGAGCTTCTACTGAAGCTCCCACCAGAAGGTCACTCTCGAAAAGATCCGCACAAGTATATCCGGTGATGGAAAGCTCCGGGAAAACGATCACTCCGCAGTCAGACTGCTCCTTGATCACTTCGATGATCCTCTCGGTGTTATACTTTACGTCTCCAACTTTGATCGGCGGAACAACTCCGGCCACAGCAATAAGATGATTCTTCATATGTCACGACTCTCCTTATGTGGATGATCTGCGCTCATTATACTCCGACTTGAGGATCGAGAAAAACATCCGGTCCTCATATCCTCCCTCACGGAAGAAATAATCTCTCAGTGTTCCCTCATGCGTGAACCCGCACTTGTCGATCACGCGCTTCGAATTCTTATTGGATGGACGGCAGCAGATCTGCACCTTATGGAAACGGATCTTCTCAAATCCATACGCGATAACAGCCCGCGTGGCCTCGGTCGCGTATCCCTTGCCCTGAAAAGCACGTCCGATGCAGTATTCGATCTCGCCAAAATGATTGTTCTTATCTACCAGGAAGTAAGATGCCTGTCCGATGCATTCACCGGATTTCTTCTCGATCACTTCCCATCGGAAATTTCTTCCTTCTTCGGTCGCAAGGATATACTTGTCGATCAGTTCATCGACCGCTTCTAATGTAGTATAGACAGGTTCACCGTACATACTCTGTACTTTCTCATCCGAGAGCCAGTTACGCATCATGGACTCCGCGTCTTCATGGCGGAATGATCGGAGGATCAGACGCTCCGTCTCGATCTCCTGCGCGCCACAGAGGCAGATGCCCTGCTCCTCATTTATTGAACCGTCATTAAGCGACTCCAGGATCTCTTTGTTCCTGTCCAGAAGATCATAGATCCCGTCCTCGGAAAGAACACCGCGCTTAAGTTCCGGAAGCAGCATTCCCTCTTCATCAAGAGTAAACGCTTCTTTCCACTCAGGACTTGCATAATACTCTGCCAGTTTATCGATCTGAGGCTGGAATGCCAGGAGCCCTTTCGGATCCTCTTCTGCCCGGTCCAAAAGGATCAGCGCCTGATCGTAGATCTCCTCCATCTCGTTGATTCTCTCTATCGCACGTTCAATCTTCTGCTCACTCATACCCTTCTCGCCTGTCCTTACTTTAATGACAGCTCCATTTTAATTCACATACTGTCCGAATAAAAGCACCACGCAGTATAACCGGGCATAAAAAAGCCGACAGACAGGATCGGAAGTGGTGATCTCCTTGCGCTTTCACGCGGGAAACAAGTGAAGTAGATCCTGTCTGCCAGCTAAAACTGGGGTCGTATAATCAGTCACCCTTTTAAGGTCGGGTGTTAACCTGTAATGTCCTCCACACGGACGTTCGTGATATGGATCGTTGCAGTATCCTTGTACTTACCCATATTGAACTCGAGTCGTCCGTTGTTATCGTCCTTCTCGTTCATGGTGAACTCATATTCGAAGGTCTGCCATTCGGTAGTAAGTCTGATCGATGTATCCGGGAAATAACGGATCCAGCCTGCATTCGGCGCGGATACGCATACGATGCACTTTCTGTCCTCATCAGCGCGGATGTCGAATGTCAGCTTATACTTGTGGCCCTTTCTCATCGGAAGATCCGGATGAACGAGCTGTACGGAATACTCTTCTGTACCGCAGTTGGTGGAGTAGATGATCATCTCACCATCCTTGATCTCTGCGGATCCTTCGCCGCCGTTAAACAGCAGGAACTTCCAGTCGATATCGTCTTCAAGGTTCTCGGCTTCGGTGAACTTACCGTTACGGATGAAGTTACCGTCCGGGAGCGCCTCACGGAAAGGCTTCTCCGGCTTCTTTACATTCGTGTCGTAAGAAGGCTTCTGATAAACACGTACATAGTCGATCTCGAACTCTGCCTTCGAGAAATCGGTAGTTGCATCCGGATTTCCCGGCCAGTTACCGCCGACGGCGAGATTCATCTGTACGAAGAAGGGCTGATCGAACGGAGCCGGATACGGCTTCTCGTCCTCGCCCTGAACTGCCGTGAACCAGTCGTTAACGGTAAGCACGAGCTCGTTATCTGTATAGAAGCGCATCTCGCCCGGTTCCCACTCTACAGAGTATTCGTGGAATTTCGCGGAGAAGCTGTCTGCGCCTGTCTTAGTAATGGTGCCCTGCTGCTCGGCATGTGGTTCACCATAGTGAATGGTGGAATAAGAGATCGTTGTATCGTTACCGAGAGATTCCATGATGTCGATCTCACCGCACTTCGGCCACTGACCGTAGTGGGATTCATCCTTCGGCATCATCCAGATCGCCGGCCACAGTCCCTGTCCTTCCGGGACCTTCGCAGAAACAACAACTTTTCCATATGTGAAATCCGTCTTGTTCTGTCCTGTGACCTTGCCGGATGTGTAGTACTCCTTACCATCCTTCTCGCTCTTGATCGCTTTCAGGACGAGGTGTCCGTCACGTACGAAAACGTTATCTGTGGAGGTCGTATACTCCTGAAGCTCGTTGTTCGTCCAGCCCGGCTCATGCGGTTCGTAATTCCACTTGGTCTCATCCATCTTGTCTCCGTCGAACTCATCGTTCCACAGGAGATTGTATCCATCAAGCTCCGGTACCGCAGCTTCTGTCTGCGCGGGAGTCTCCGCGGAAGTTTCCTTCTTCTCATCTTTCTTCCCACATGCCGAAAGGGAGAGAAGCATGGACGCTGCAAGGATCGAGCTGATGATTCTATTGCTCTTCATAGTTACCCTCCTCATCATTTACCCCATAAGGTTCTATGCTGAAATCAAGATAACAATTCTGAAAGCGTCATTATTGCCTTTTCATATCTTTTTTTACCTTTTCATGCTATAATACCGCTTGAAAAGCACTTGTCGTTCGCGTATTTTTGATTTCCTTCGGAGGATCCATGAGCGCACATCGAAAGAAGATCTCTTATCAGGAGTTCCTGCATCGTGAATACGAGATCTTTCACGCGCCTTTCCAGCCGGAGATCGAATTCTATGACACCATCCGTACCGGCGACATAAAGAAGCTTACGGAGCTTCTCAGAGAACCGTTCCATAAGAAAGAAGGGTTCGGTATCCTCTCGAAAGATCCCCTCTCCAATCTGAAATACCATCTGACGATCACCACTGCGATGATCGCCCGCTACTGCATCTCTTCCGGCATGAGTGTAGCAGAATCTTTCACCTTAAGCGATTACTACATCCGCCTTTCAGATGAAGCCAGAAGCCCGGAAGAGATCTCTGAGATCCATGATGAGATGTGCAGACACTATGCCCGCCGCATGAAGGACATCACACAGAAGGTCATCACATCCAAAGCCGTGAATATCTGCATCAACTATATCTACGAGCACCTGCATACGAGGATCACAATCAATACCCTTTCTGATATAAGCGGTCTTTCTCCTAACTACCTGTCACGGCTCTTCAAGAAAGAGACCGGTTATTCTGTCAGCTCGTATATACAGACAAAGAAAATAGAGACTGCGAAATCGATGCTCAGCGCCTCTGACTATTCCATAGCCGAGATCTCTGCTTCACTTGCCTTTCCCAGCCAGAGCTATTTCACCAATCTTCTGAAAAAAGACTGCGGATATACCCCGAAGCAGTATCGGGACCGCTTCTTCGGACAGCCTTTTGAGAAATAAAAAGGACCTGCCGTAGCAGGTCCTTCTCAATAATCTGTTTAAACCGTTTGTTAGTTTAATACCTTATTTGCCTCCTGATTATATAAGTAGAAGGCTTTACCGAGATTTGCTCGTTTCTCATCACCGGACTTCATTGATGTCAGTGCATAGGACATTGCACTGGCTTCGATCGTGTATGTCTTACTTCCATCTGTGACCTTGAAGGTATGAGCAACATCCAGATCAGGAGCAGCGATATTTTCAACATCGATCGCATACACACCGGAAGCAAGTCTCTTAGGCTTATATTCTTCAATATCATTATCCAGCCAGAACCTCAGGTTATTGATCTCGGAATCATCTGTCAGATAATAAGTGATACGAAGTGTATTATCCGAGTCGAAGCTTACGCGGATGGTAGTTCTAGAAATGCCAGCAGGACGATTCTCCTTTCCATTTGTCTTGAGTGCATACGGAGCAAGAGTTTCTTCAGTTACCGCGTTCAGTGCATTCAAATCCGGATTCCAATCACCATATGAATCTTTAAAGTAATTGCAGACCATTGCACCGTAATTGCAAAGAGACTTAGCAAAATCTTCATACCAGGGGTTGGAGAAAATGTGTTCCGAATAATCTTTGATGGAATAACTGAATCCTTCCTCGGTATAATCCGTACAGGATTTGGAGACCAGGGGCAGTTTTTCACCGTTTCCGTTATACACATTGATTACGATCGAATCCGCCAGATTCATCGCATCTACATGGACAAATGAACCGAAAGCATTGTCCGATGAATCATAAAGCATATCCGCAAATTTCTCCGTCCAAGTTTTTCCAGATGAAGTGAATGAAACATAAGCATTCTCATCCTTCTTCAAATCTTCGGAAAGTTTGAATGCATAAACAATTGTGATCTTGCCGGTCAACTGTGCTCTTACATTGAACACTACCGGAGCTTCATATCCGCAAACAGAGCATCTGTTCTCTGAATCAAAAGTATGCTTCTCCTCAGAAAGAGCATCTGCTCTACAGGTCGCACATTTTACAATGTGCGTACTTGCGGTTGGTACATAGGTATGTTCTTCATGCGGACAAGGCTCGATAAGAATCACATTATGATTCTTATACTCGGAAATATCGAGAGTAACCTGAAGATTAGCATTGGCAATGTTAACATCTCCTGTCGGCCATCCATCTACATCGGTATACTTGATCCTTGCAGATTTATACACCTGAACGACATTGTCTCTAATATAGCTCAGCTCCTGCTCTGTCCCACCAATCATCGCGGCATTGCCCCAATTGGAAAGAGCTGCCAGTGTTCCTCCCGAAATACTGATAGTGAGGTTGTTAGTCGGCGGGATCCCGTATCCGTTACCGAGACCGGAACCGATACCACAGCTCGCGGCAATGACACTACCAGAGTCCATATAGAAAGCGAACAGGTAACCGCCACGGCCACCACCGATACCGGCCGCACCAATCAGAGCATCATCCGGCTTGTTTTCCTGTTGGTTATAGTTTCCCATTGCTCTTACCGTGCCGCCGTATATCATAATGCCTTCCGAATCGGCATAGTCACCACCGCCGATAGCAGCTGCATTATATCCGCCACTGGCAGCAACATAAGCCTTCTGAATAGTTATGTTTCCATAATTTATTCCAGAATTCGCAGTATCTGCCTTGTATGCTTCTCTGGAAATGTAATTACCTGTTCCGATACCGGCTCCGCCATCAGCAGTAGAATGAACGCTGAGTCTTCCGCTGGCAATAGTTATCTTTCCGTTTTTCTCTCCGGCATTTCCACCAATAGCTGCATATCCGCTGATGTCTGTATCACTTTCTTCCATCCAGACACGAAGATTCTCATGATTGGAATCATCAGGATCAGTCAGATCGATTGAACGCCCATAGATTGTCAGTGAATTTCCCGGGCTGACATGGATTCCGTTCATTGCATAAAGGGTAACGGTATCATCAAGGATGAGATTGACGTTTCCGTTGATCTCGATTCTGTCCCAGAAAATGACCTTGTTGTTTGTACCATTTTTAACAACATACCATTCGTTGTTTTTCCATTCATGATCGGACGCATCCACAACATTGTAATCAGTACAATAATCGTATTCTCCTGTACCATCGACGTAACGAACACCCGTATCCGCCATAACCGAGGCAGGAATAATGGTTGCTAACACTGCCACACCCGTAATCATGGAAAGCATACGTCTTACACTTTTCTTCTTCATATTCAATCCTCCATATCCGGCAATCTAAACTTCTGATTGCTTCCCGTTGACTTAATCGACATCGTCCGGATCGCCGAAGTTCTTATCACTACTAGTGATAACATCCTGAGTTTCAAACTCGATTACTTCTAAATTCAGTTTTTCGTATTCGTTTTTCACGGTTTCCTCCTTATGCCATCTACCTCTTATTATTTCTGTTAAATGTATGGATCTTCAGGAGCCAACAGATCTCCTGTATATTCTGTCTTTTTCGTTTCTTCTTTCGGCTGGGATGCCGATGTACTCTCTTTTACACTTTCTCCTTTTGTCTCAGAAGGTGACTCTGTGGAAGAAGGCTCCGATTTTTTACCGGTTTGTCCTTTACTGGTTACTTCACCTTTGTCATCTTCGCTGTCGTCGATATCATCGATATCCTGTTCTTCCGGTGAAAGCTCTGAAATTATCACCGTAGTTTTAGTGCTCTGGGATGGATCCTTTGGATCTTCCGAATTCTTAGTGGAAGTCTCCGGGTCCGAAGAAAGATCTGATGGATCCTGCTTCTCCTCCCTGCTACTGCTTTTTTCTTCCGAAGACTGATCCTCATCCTCCTCGGACACTTCTGAACTTATGGAAAGATCCGTCTCAGAAGTTGTCGAAGAATCTGAAGAAGATTCTTTGATTTTTTTGTCCCAGCACGAGGTCAGGAGCAGCGCAGTTGTCAGTAAAATGATCAGGATCTTACGAGAACCCATCTTTCCATATTCCCCCATGCTAATACCTTAAATTACATTGTATTGCAAAATCGGGAGAAAGTCTATTTCAATTACATTATTATTTTGACATTTCCCTGTGAAATGAGTTGTAAATGTTTCGTGAAAGAGATTCTATTATTCTTCGACAAGTGAGCTCAGCGCTTCGTAGAATTCCGGGCAGTCCTTTTCAAGACGGATCGGGCGACCTTCCATGTTTACGAAGCAGTGCTCGGACTTGGCTTCACAGACGACCTTTCCTTCCGCGTTCTTCATCTCATAGCCGATCGTCAGGCGCACGCCCTTCAGGACAAGGACTTTCACGTAGATAGTGATGACCTCCGGGAATGTCGTACTTCCCTTGTACTTCACTTCAATCGAGATGACCGGAGACGCGACGCCGCTTGCTTCGAGCTTATCGAAATCCCAGCCGATCTTACTTAAGAAATCGACTCTGGCTTCTTCCATCCAGCGGACATAGTTACTGTGATGAGTGATGCTCATCTTGTCCGTCTCGTAGTACTGTACTTTATGTTCATAGGGTTCTACATTCTGCATAGGAAGTGCCCATCCGTTTCTTTGTTTTATCCTTCGTAAAGTATACAAAAAAAGAACAGGCCGCGAAAGCCTGTTCTTTCATGTTATCTGATCGTTGTTCGTTTACTCGATCGGTTCGAAGTCCGCAGCGCCGTGCTTGCACAGAGGACAAACGATGTCGTCCGGGAGCTCGTCACCTTCGTAGACATATCCGCATACCTTGCAGACGAATCCCTTCTTGCCTTCTGTCTCCGGCTTCGGCTTAACGTTCTTCTGGTAGTAGGTGTACGTCATGGTCTCCTTATCTGTGAGGACACGGGACTCGGTCACGGAGCAGATGAACATGCCGTGGGTATCAAGATCGATGTAATCTTCTACCTTCAGGGACATGAAGGAGTTGATGTACTTCGGCAGGAAGATCAAGCCGTTATCGGAACGCAGGAGATTCTCCCAGTCCGCAAACTTATCCACATTTCTTCCGCTCTGGAAACCGAAGTTCTCGAATACCTTAAACGGAGCTTCTACCGACAGGCAGTTGACGTTCATGACACCGGTCTGCTTGATGACGTGGTGCGAGTAGTTCTGCTTGTTGATCGTGACTGCGATACGGTTAGGAGTATTAGTGACCTGGGTAACTGTATTTACGATCAGGCCATTATCCTTCTTACCGTCATTGGAGGTAACGACATAGAGGCCGTATCCGATGTTAAAGAGCGCCGTCAGGTCATTCTTATTCGCAGTATCATCCTTCTGTGCAAGATAGTCCTGGCAGAGTTCTTTGGCCATTGCATCGACCTGTGCCTTCGACTCGTCGTTCAGCGCGGACATGATCTTGACGTTGTTGTCGGTATAAGTGATGTTCTTGCTCTTTTCGAGCATCGCCTTCATGGTGCGGATCGCCTGAGGCGCCCAGGAACCGTTCTCGATCATACCGATGGTCTTGTTCTGGAACTGACGTTCTGTCAGATGATGGATGAACTCACGCATGAACGGGAATACATCCGCGTTATATGTCGTGGTCGCAAGAACGATCCTTCCATAGCGGAAAGCATCCTCTACGCACTCAGCCATATCTTCTCTTGCAAGGTCATTGACAACTACCTTCGGGCAGCCGTTTTCCTTCAGTTTGTTTGCGAGAAGATCGACCGCCGCCTTCGTATTTCCGTAAACAGAAGTATAGAAGATCGCGATGCCTTCTGTCTCCACACCGTAGGAAGACCAGATGTCGTAGAGCTTGAGATACGGAGAAAGATCTCCTGTCAGGACAGGTCCGTGCAGCGGGCAGATCGTCTTGATCTCAAGGCCTGCCGCCTTCTTAAGAACTGCCTGTACCTGTGCGCCGTATTTTCCAACGATACCGATGTAATAGCGGCGGGCTTCACATGCCCAGTCCTCTTCTACATCGAGCGCACCGAACTTACCGAATCCGTCCGCACTGAAAAGCACTTTGTCGAAAGTATCGTAGGTCATGATGACTTCCGGCCAGTGCACCATCGGTGCCGCAACGAACTTGAGGACGTGCTTTCCGAGTGGGAGCTCATCGCCCTCACCGACCACGATGCGGCGGTCTTCGAATTCCGTTCCGAAGAAGTTCTTCATCATGGTAAACGCCTTCTGTGAAGAAACGATCTCAGCCTTCGGATAGTTCTTCATGAAGTTCATGATATTTGCGGAATGGTCCGGCTCCATGTGCTGGACGATGAGATAATCCGGCTCCTTGCCCGCGAGTGCTTTTTCCAGATTATCGAGCCACTCGTGAGTGAAATTCTTATCGACCGTATCCATAACCGCGACCTTGTAGTCGGAGATCACGTAGGAGTTATATGCCATGCCGTTCGGCACTACATACTGGCCCTCAAACAGGTCGATCTTATGGTCGTTTACACCTACATACTTAATGTCGTTACTGATAAACATAAGTGCTTCCCTTTCTTGATAAAGAACGGGCGTCCGCATCACTTCCGCGGACGCCCCTCATGCTTCATTTTGAGCAGCGCCCCTTCGGCGCCGTTACCGGATCAGCCGAAGTATCTGTCAAGGAGACCCTTCAGAGCCTTGCCGTGACGAGCCTCGTCTCTTGCCATCTCATGAACTGTGTCATGGATCGCGTCGAGGTTATTCTTCTTTGCGCATGTAGCGAGTTCTGTCTTACCTGCTGTAGCGCCGAATTCGCAGTCAACACGCCACTTGAGGTTCGCCTTTGTATCCGCCTTCATGTTCGGCTCGAGATCCTCACCGAGGAGTTCAGCGAACTTCGCTGCGTGTTCAGCCTCTTCGAAAGCTGCCTTCTCCCAGTACAGACCGATCTCCGGATAGCCCTCTCTGTATGCGATACGCGCCATGCAGAGGTACATGCCGACCTCAGAGCACTCACCTGTGAAGTTCGCCTTGAGCTGGTCGAAGATGTACTTCTTATCCTCCTCGGAAATGTCAGGATTGTTCTTTACTGTCTTTGCATAGATGCCGAACTCATGCTCAGCGGCAAGACCCATGTCTTCTTCCATTTTCTTAAATGCAGCCTTCTTCGCCTTGCAGACCGGGCACTCATCCGGTGCGTCAGGTCCTTCGTAAACGTAACCACATACTGAACATACAAACTTAGTCATAATCTTTACTCCTTGTCTAATTAGATTTGAAAAGCACTCTCCGCTTATGCGCCGCGCTCTTCTGCTACCTTACTGCACTCCGGGCACAAGCCGTCGAACTGAAGTGAATATCCTAAGATCTTATATCCGGAAGTATCAGAGAGCATATCGACCAGTTCCTCCACCGGCATCGCGACATCCGCGACTTTACCGCATTCACTGCAGTGCACGTGATAGTGCGGGAAGGTCTGGTGATCGAAATGGTCGGCGCCGTTGTTGATACGGATGCGGAGCGCTTCACCGGAATCGGCGAGCTTATTGAGGATACGGTACACGGTCGCACGCGAGATCGACGGATAACTGCGCTGCACTTCTGCGACAACTTCGTCAGCGGTCGGGTGATTGCACATACGGATCAGGGTCTCGTGAACGATCCTTTTCTGAAGCGTATTCCTCTCCTGCATCTTGAAAACTCCTTATCTTCGGCTTATTCATCTTAGAACAGTCACATCGGATCGCTGTGATCGCGTCCAAGTGCTTTTCTACTATTGATAATATGTCCTAATAAGGATTTTGTCAACTCATTTCGGAAGATTCACGAAAAGATTTTAAAAAGCCTGAAATCAGCCGACGGAACGGAACTTGAGAGCCGCGTATTTACGAATCGTTTCAGCAGTTCTTGAAAGGATTGACTGGATCATTTCCTTCTCCGGACGCGCAGTGAAATAGCCCTGGACCAGATCAACACCGAGCAGGATCGAAGTACGCAGTTCTTCTTCTGTCTCGACACCTTCCGCGAGTGCGAGGATACCATTATCGTGCGAGAACTCGATAATATCTCTTACGAAGTGCTGCTTCTGCGGGCTCTCCTCGATGCGGGAGATCAGAGCACGGTCGATCTTCACGTAATTCGGTGTATATCTCAGGAGATTCGAGACATTGGAATAACCGGCGCCGTAGTCATCGACGGCCGTCTTGATGCCGAGTCTGGAATAGGCGCTCTTCATGCTCTCCAGGTCCTCATCCGAGATCTCCGAGTGCTCCGTCAGCTCAACAACGATAGAGTCCGGGTGATCCGCCAGGTAAGTCTCAAGGACTTTCAGATCGATCTCTTTCAAGAGGCATCCCGGGATCGAGTTGATAAAGATCTTCTTGCCGTCCGAGAGTTTGCTGATATTCTTCTTCATAAAGGAAATGACGTTGACGAAGGTCGCGCGCTCCACATCGTAGAGACGATCATAGTACTCCGCGTAACGCAGGATCGACATCGGCGACAGGTACGGAGTGACATCCGCGCGCATAAGGGCCTCATAGCCGTAGATCTTTCCTGAGTTGACCTCGACGATCGGCTGGAAGTGATAGAGCAGCTTGTTGTCATCGAGAACGCTGCTCACGACACGGGCTTCCTTCTGCTCCTCTTCCGTCAGCTCACGCTTCTCAAAGAGCTTCAGTGCATTCGCCTTATCTTCGTTCTTCTTGCTGATCGCTACATTGACGAGTCGCTCCAGCTCCTCGGAGGAAGCCGGACTTCCGCACTCGACACCATAGTAGAGCTCAATCCCTTTGATCGTTTCGGAATCACTGAAGACTTCGCCGATCAGTTTCATAAGACGGTCTTTCTCGGAGAGCATCTCGGAGTCATCGGAACTGCTCGTGATACGGATCGCCACCATCTCATCGTTTCCGACGCGGAAGCACAGGCAGTTTTTCGAAGAGAATACCTTCTCAAGAGCGCTCGCCGTGGAGATGATCGCGTTGTCGCCTTCTTTTCTTCCATAGGTATCGTTGATCTTCGACAGGTCCTTGATATCGATCGCCAGCGCGCCCATATAGCCGCCGTTATTCTTCAACAGGTGCAGGAGAGTCTCCGACTGCTCGAGGAAACCTCTATAGTTCGGAAGACCCGTCAGGCTGTCTGTTGTTACGCCGGTCTTGGCGATACTGCTGCTGCCGATCAGTTCATCTGTTCTTCTATAGCACTCGATACCTCTGGAGACACTTCTGATCCACGCACGGAATTCCGGAGAGATGACCTTCGCCCGGTTACCATAGCTGACCGCGGCATAGCCGAAGACCATGTCCTCATAGTAAAGAGGCATGAAGTAGTAAGCTGCCGGTTCTTCCCTCTCTTCGTAGAGTTCCGGGAGCATCTCTTTCTTATCAAAGTAAGTATCGGTCAGGATACGGTCCTTACTGTCGGCACCGCATCGGATCACCTGATGGATCTGGTCCTCAAATACCGCGCCAGCTTCACCGAGCGACGGATTCAGGCACAGCGTCAAGCTGTCAAACCCATTGATGTAATAGATCGATGAGAAGATCGTGCTGACCAGTCCGGTAAAGGAGGTCTGCGCGAGGAGATCCTCATCAATATAGTTCAGCGGTGAGAACATCGAGCTCAAGGAAAGATCCGTATCCCACATCTCTCTTCTCTCATATACGGGCTTGATGCTGTCGCCGTCACATCCGCAGCTCTCACCGATGAAGAGCTCGTCATCAAAGGAAAGCTCGCCGACTTCTTCTTCACGCATCATGGCATCGATATGCTTGGCCGAATTCTGACCGAGACTGTAGTAGGAAAGTGAGGCCGATGTGATCGGGATCGGCGCATGACGTCCTTCTTCGTTGCAGTCACAGCCGACGACCGCGATATCCTGCGGGATCCTGTACCCGTTCTTCGTCAGGCGCTTGGCCACGCCCAGAGCCATATAGTCGTTCGCACAGGCGACCGCTTCAGGAAGCTTGTCACCGCTGCTTAAGAGGCTGTCCACCAGGCTCTCGCCACTCGTGTACCAGAAGTCGCCGTAGAAGATCCTGTCCTCATTTATTTCGATATCGTGATCGGAGAGGGCATCCTTATACGCCTGCAGACGGATCTGCGAATGCGGATGCCATGCTTTTCCCGTAAGGAAAGCAATATCCGTCATGCCGTGTTCTTCGATAAGATGGTCGATGACCGCACGCTCCGGAATATAGTTGTTGATATGGATCGACGGGTAATACTTGCTGTCCTTATCTACGAAAAGCACTTTTCCCTGATAGTTCTGATGCAGGTCCTCCTCGATCCTCTTGATCACGCCCTCGGTCTGGATCGTATCCGCCATCACAACGATCGCATCAAACTTCTCGTAAGACACGAGTCCGAAGATCGAAGGCTCGCCGATGCAGCGGGCAGGAGTATGCTGATACTTGATGAACATGGAGAAGACGCAAACGTCAAAATCCCTGCCAAAAGCCTCTTTCAGGAAGCCTTTCAGGAACCGTCCGTAGTTATATTCTTCGGGCTGTCCGAGTAAAACAGCGATTCTTTTACGACATTTGCTACACATATAAATATATTAGTTTATGCGCGTGCAATTCGCAATTAAATATGACAATTATTCACAGTTTCTTTTCTTCCTCATCCAGAAGGCGCTTGAGGTACAGGAGCATCTTCTCTTCATACTCGGTCTCGATAGGCATCCTCATCGGATCCTCAACAGTCAGAGCGGAAAGACCCTGCTCCACGCACTTTCTGGCTTTTTCCTTATCTCCCAGTACGAAATACGAATAATAGCCGAGCGTCCTTCTGCCATTACAATCCATATCTTTCTCGATCTGTTCCTTGACACTGTTGTAATACTCGGTCGCTTTCGTATAGTCTTTCTGGCGGTAGGCATAATAATCCATCAGGCAGGCGTTTCGGGAAACACGTGCCAGGATCGGCAGCTTGGTGTCGGTCAATCTCTCGATCATATAGATGTTTTCCGCAATGCCGTTAAGGTCATTGGTCATCTCTGCCTTGAGATGACGGAGACGGAGATATCTCCACTTATAGAAATCCACCTCTGTCTGGACGGGAAGTTCATGAAGCGGAGGAAGATCTACATTCTCAATGGAACCTCCGTCACGGATCTCCCTGATCTTCTTTTCCAGGAAGGTAGCAAATTCATTCTTCTTCCCCTTAGATAACGGCTTCGATAAAGGGATTGCGATAAAAAAGAAGCCAAATGTAGTGAGCATACCGATGAACACTGCGCGCGCAAAATTATACGGGATGGCGATAACCGCGTATGTAAGCAATGCGACGATCGCAGCAAGAACGATACAAGTTACAGTGTTGACCTTCCTGCCTACCTTCTTATTCTTTTCTTCCGGCCAGTAACAGTCGATCAGCAGATCCGGAAATGGTGCGAACTTGAACTTCTTAATTCTCAGCTTTCCTCTCTTCGCGGGGTCTTCCGCATAAAGGTCCTTCTCGACCGAAAACCCGAGATAGGTCAGTCTTCGGAACGTTGCTCCCTCCGGAACGGAAAAAGCGATCACGATCAGATCACTGATCAAAAGCACAAGGCCAACGGACATCAAGGCGACCCACATACCGAGAAGAATCTGAAGCAATAAAACCATAACAACCACCCAAACAAAAACTAAACTCACAATACTCTATAGTTATACGAAGCGTCAAGAAAATACTTGACGGCAGATCTTTTTCGTGGCAATATATTCACGATGATATCACTTTGATATCACTTCAACATCACAGGAAGTAGAGGAAGAGCGAGTGCTTTTCCACAGTAAGAAAGGGTGATCTAAATGAAAGACACGAACATTCATGAGAAAGTATTAAAGGGCAGAAAGATCGGCGGTCTGGTCCTTTTCCTGTACATTGTACTGACGCTCGCAGCAACCGCAGGTGTTATCTACTGCGCATCCAACGGTGGCGAAGACGGACCTGCTCCGGCATGGCTGTTTATCCTCTGCATCGTTTATTACTGCATCGGCTGGATCCCGCTTCTCGGTCTTAAAGTCCTTAAGCCGAACGAAGCTCTCGTCCTTACCCTCTTCGGTAAGTACATCGGCACACTGAAGGGCGACGGATTCTTCTATGTAAACCCGTTCTGCACAGCCTTCAACCCGGCAGCAGGCACTCACCTCGGACAGAGCGGTGACGTTTCCCAGAAGGGGTCTTCCCTCCTCGCTGCAGCAGCGGCGGCAAGCACTGGCGCAACACCGGCAGCTACTGCTGAGATGGTCTCACGTAAGATCTCGCTGAAGGTCATGACACTTTCCAACTCTAAGCAGAAGGTCAACGACGTTCTCGGTAACCCGGTCGAGATCGCAGTCGCAGTTATGTGGAAGGTCAACGATACCGCGAAGGCAGTATTTAACGTAGATAACTTCAAGGAGTACCTCTCCCTGCAGTGCGATACCGCAGTAAGAAATGTCGTTAAGGTCTATCCTTACGATGTAACAGATAACGTAGATACCACTGGTGACGGTGAAGCCGATGACGGTTCTCTCAGAGGTTCCACAGAGGTCGTTGCCAACCGTATCAAGGAAGAGATCCAGAGCAAGGTTGCTGACGCTGGTCTTGAGATCGTAGACGCCCGTATCACCTATCTCGCTTACGCACCGGAGATCGCAGCTGCGATGCTTCAGCGCCAGCAGGCTTCCGCGATCGTTGACGCGAGAAAGCTCATCGTTGACGGTGCCGTCGGTATGGTCGAGATGGCTCTGGAAAGATTGTCCGAGAAGAACACAGTCGAGCTGGACGAGGAGCGCAAGGCGGCAATGGTTTCTAACCTCCTGGTCGTACTGTGCGGCAATAAGGAAGCCCAGCCGGTCGTTAACTCCGGGAGCCTCTACTGATAAAGTAAGGAGCCGCGAATATGGCTGAGAAGAAACAGGTCCCGCTCAGACTTTCGGCGAAGCTCTATGACGCCATCGCGGCGTGGGCCGAAGACGACTTCCGTTCCGTCAACGGACAGATCGAATACCTGCTGACCGAGTGTGTCAGACAGAGGAAAAAGAACGGCAAGTACGTGTCGGACGAGCTGGATAAGCCGCTCGACATCGACATCGAGTAA
>DBYF01000068.1:0-1988 GCA_002310155.1 Mageeibacillus sp. UBA1193
TTGCAGGTAAGCTTTACCTCAGCTGACAAAATAAAAGCTGGATTATATAAGATTTAACTATATAAAGCAGAATAAACATTCGGCGCTGCTCGGGAAACCGGGCAGCGTCTTTTTCATGCTCCGGGGAGGTGTTTTTCTATACGAAGAAATGTGACTAATCCCTTATCTAAAAGTCTCTGAAGTGACGGATACCTTATGAAAATGCGGATTTTGCCGTGCTACCATTAAATCAGCCGGAGCAAAGGGTTGTTGCCCGGCAAAGATGGCAAACCGGGTCATGTGTCGTACCCGGCTATAAGGAAAAAAGGAGGCAAACTTATGAAACAGTCTGCATACACTAAGTTACTCGTAGCGATGATCGCTTTTTCATGTATCTGCTGCTCATGTGCAAAGGATCCGGATAGTACTTCCGCGAAAAACAGCGAAGCTACCAACACAAAGATCTCATCGGTTGCCGATGAAGACGATCCGTCGGAGATCACAAACGATGGTTCCACTTCCGATACACAAACATGGTACTCCACACCATCTAACGATAACGTTCCGGATAAGGATCCGTCGGATATCTCCCCGGACAATCTCAGAACACCGGCCACACCGAACGGAGATACCGCGGCACTGGGTACCGGAAACTTAAGTAACGGTGCTTTTGCCACAGGAGACAAGCAGAACGCGTACTACGTGACATACGCCGGCAACCGCGTCACCATCATGAAGGAAGACAGAGCTTCCGGAACGAAGACTCCAATCTACATGACGGTACCGAAGGATGAACCGATCGTAGACTCCCTGAACATCGTCGGAGATACACTCTACTTCCGTGAGAACCAGGACGGCTCCGAGCGCTTCATGCTCGTTAGACTCAACGTCAGTGACGGAACCTTCGATGTACTCGCGGATGGCGAGATCGACTCCTTCTCCGTGTATAAGGAGAACCTCTACTATGCGGAGAACTGCAATCTCGTGAAGTGCGACCTCGACGGCCAGAACAAGAAGGTACTCTTCGAGTCCGAGCATTCCGCCGTTCCGGCGAAGATCGCGTACTGCATCACGGACAACAGGATCTTCTTCGCAGCACCGGGCGATTACGATAAGGACGGCTACTTCTTCGGAAAGCTGTACTCTATGGACCTCGACGGTCAGAACAAGTCAGAGATCGCGTGCGGCGCGGATGTCTGCAACAGCGGACTCTTCATGTCCGACGGCGAGATGCTCTACTTCTTCGGCAACTCCGAGAAGGACGGTATGGGTCTCTACAGTTGTAAGCTCGACGGATCCGGCCTGACGATCGGTGATAAGGATGAGCCGCGCTCCATGAATTTCGTTGCCGGTAAGTACATCATGGCAACAGATGCTGAACTCTACATGAAGAAGGACAGCACAGGCTGGGAGATGATCGATTCCGGTAACATCCGTTTCGGTAAGATCGTCCTCGTCGGTGATGACATTTACTACATCGACCAGAACACGAAGGACCCGAACTCCACGCCAGTCATGAAGAGAGAATCCATGCACGGCGGACCGGTCGAGACACTCGGATAAGCAATTCTACACGAAAGTGAAAAAGCCATAAGAAATGAGGGGACCCCGGGCCAGACGACCCGGGGTCTTCTTTTCTGCTTTATTTCTGAGGAATCTCATTAACCGCCTATCTTCCACTCTTCGACCTTATCCATTCCGTATTTGTCTCCAATACCACAGTCGAGGGGATAAACAGAGACATGGATCCGGATCTGACCGTAGTAGTCATCGATAGCGATCTCAAGCTTCCAGGCCTCTTTTCCGGAAGTAAAGGAATCGGCATTCACCGAACTAAGGAGTGCTTCTCTCATATCCGGATCTTCTAACGCCATTTCAAAACCCCGCTGATAGCACCTGCCGATCTCGTCGTCATCCACCGGCAGATCAGGAGTAAAGTCATCTCCTTCGTCCGGCCAGATCCGCCCCATATAGTACATTACGACCTCGACGCGAACATCCGGTCTTTC
>DBYF01000068.1:2029-8716 GCA_002310155.1 Mageeibacillus sp. UBA1193
ACATATTCTTTATAGTCGACATCGTCGTATTCGTTATAGTTGATCTGCGTTCCCGGATAGGGATCTCCCTCATGCCATTCGGGATGTGTCGCTGTGGCACCTTTCTCCTGAAGGTCTGTCTTCTTTTTCGTGAAGTAATCCTCCGTCAGGTAGTACTCCCACTGCATAAGATCAAGAGGCGTCTCATCTTCTTCGGTCATGACACGGACCGTTCCGTCGTTAAGGATGACCAGGCGCGCATCTTTTACCTCCGAGAGAGAGGCTGTGATAAACGAAGCCTCCGGGGCTTTCAGTTCCGAAATGGTACGGGCATTCTTCTTTCCGACACAACCGGGAACAAGAACCGCGAGAGTAAGCAGTGCTGATAGTAATTTCCAACGCTTCATATTTTTCATACAGGATCACCTCCTACTCTACTAATCAACAGTAAAGCAGCGACCGTCACACATTTTCGAAAAAAAATTTTGGAGCTTATGTTACGACTCGGTTCTTGCCGTTGTTCTTACCGAAGTAAAGCTTCTCGTCCGCGGCGTCGATCCACTTATCGAGCTTGATGGACTTATCTTTCTTCGCGACTCCAGCCGTGATGGTAAAAGAGATCTTCTTATCTTCGAACTCCACAGTCATGGACTCGATCTTCTCCCGGAGACTCTCGATCAGGTCAGGGGCTTCTTTCGTCAGGATCAGGAACTCTTCCCCGCCCCAGCGGGAAACGACACTTCCCTGACAGTGCTTTTCCATCGTGGAAGCGACCTTGCGGAGCACTTCATCTCCGCCGTTATGGCCGTAGATGTCGTTGATGGACTTGAAGTTATCGATATCGATCATGGCGATATAGTAGTAATGGTCATCCTCGTAGGCTTCTTTGAGCTGCTCCATCATGTAGTGGCGGTTGAAAAGGTGCGTGAGACGGTCCTTGTTCGCGCGGTCGGAGAGCTGTCCCTCCGCGGCGATGACCATCTTGATCATGACCTTCGAGTAGAACGTCACAAAGCCCAGGACCACGATCGAGTTCGTGATAAAGAACACGCCTGCGATACGGGAATCGACTTGATAGACGGGTTCGTTAAAGAGTGAATATCCGGTAGTGATCAGATACGCGGCGATCGCAAGTGCGCTGTAGAGCGTGGTGTTGATGGTATTCGTCTTCAGCTGGTAGGCCATGTACTCCGTGTAGAAGATGATCGGGATCATGGACATGCTGTACAGATGGAAGCCGAAGGAATAGCCGAGGCAGAGCGTCGCAAGGCTCATGTAGAGCGTGAGCCACCCGTAGACGAGGCGGACGTACAGGTCGAGCATGTCTTTCTTTATGAGATAGTAACCGGTGAGGTACACGCCCGCGGTCGGAATACTGAACCAGACCAGGAACCACGCGTCGGACAGATAGAAAAAGCCCATCAGACCAAACACCAGGACCAGGATCACGGTGTTGATGAGGAGCGTCAGTTTTTTGATCTGTTCTTGTACCATATTTTCATTATAACAGGGTTCACTCCTACAGTTTGAAACGGTTTTGTGAACGAAAGAAGACTGCCCCGGGGAGGTGAAGCATTTTCCCCGGGGCAGTCCCCTTCTTACGTGTAACGGTTTTTAGGAGTATCAGTACTTATACTGGAGGGAGAAGAAAACGGTCTGTTCTCTGATAAACTGGCAGCCAGCGAATTCGTTGGTAACATCCAGCATCGGAACGATATCGGATGCATCGCACTCTTCGATCGTGAGCCGGACGCCGTACTGCAGAAGCTCGATCGTGCCTTTTCTATAGAATCTCTCGCCCGCATCACAGCGGCCATTGAAGTTTCTGTCTTCGTAACCCTTGTAGTAGAATACTGCGACGTTACCGTTGATCGGCACCTTGACCTGCGCCAGTTCAGCTGTTCTGTAGACCCACATAGAGATCTGGACTTCATTTCTCCAGTCAGGTTCACAGATCGTAAAATAGAAAGTGTCATCTTCGTTTTTGTATGTTCCGGCATACTTCGAATAATCAGTGACCTCATAGTATTCAGGCTCATAAGGCTTGCTCATATCGAAGAACTCCTGATCTGACGGGATCGAGCAGCTTCTGAAGTAGTCATTGATCGCAAAACCATCTGTATATCCCTCGATCGGCCATACCGGCGGGAACTCTCCATCGAAGGCAGATCCTTCCTGATTATTGATCAGCTGGTCGACCGTGTAGATCGTTTGGATCGCGGACACATCGTTATATGCTACGTTCTTGCAGATGGTGTTCTTATATGGTGCATACGTGTAGTACACACCCTGACCGGAATAGACATGGTCCAGGACCAGTACGGCCTTATCGTTTCTGTAGGTATAGACTGTGAGCTCGCCGCCGTTATCGTAATTGGTCTTGTCATAGATAACGAGTTCCGGAATCTCATCGCCATCGAGGTGCATAAGAGAATACTTGATCACCTTTCCGTAAACATCAAGATCCGGGTCGATGATATCTTTATATGCCCATCTCGGAGCCAGCGGATCGTTATAGTTGATCTGGATCTCCGGCTGCGTCTCAGAAGGTGTTGTCTCGGGAGCTTCGGTTTCCGGAGCCTCTGTTTCCTGGATCTGAGGTTCTGTGGCCTGTGGCTGGGTCTCTGCGGGAGCTTCCGTCTCCTTCGGTGCTTCCGTCGGAGCCTGAGTCTGCTTCGGCGCTTCTGTTTCCTTCGGAGCCTGAGTCTGCTTGGGAGCCTGGGTCTCCTTCTTCTCTGTCGGGGCCTGAGTCTCGATCTGCGTTGGAATCGTCTCTACCGGTTTTGTCTCAACTGCCGGAGCTAATGTCTCGCTCGGTGCCGCTACTTCAGAAGGATCCGTGTCTCTGGATCCGTCCATGACGGTTCCGTCTGCTTGTGCCTGATCTCCGTTCTCATCGATGACAACGTGTACTTTGTCCGAAAGACTGTCGATCGCACTCTCGATCTGCTTGCTGTTCTTGAAATCAATTGTACATGCTGTTGCTGAAACTGCCATCATGGCGGTCAGCGCTGCTACTGTGATCTTGATCTTCAAAGTTTTCATTTATTTATCCTCCGATAAACCCTATTCGTTAAATTGCTTGTATTTGTCTGTTTCATAGATATCCTTTGCAACATTGCAAGGTCATTCTACATGTGTAGTATGCCCTTGTCAATAGATTTTTCTACATTTGTAGAAAAATTTTCTATATTTGTAGAATTTTATGTCCGGACAAGTGCTTTTCGGGCAGTCAAAAAGGCTGCCGGTCCAGGAGAAGATCCCGGGAAGGACAGCCCTTTTATTTGAGGGGGAGATATCCGCTCTTTTATGTCTTCGTGTAATGGTATGTATCAACGAATACGTAGCCGCTAGCGACAAAGTTCTCAGAAACATCAAGTTCCGGAACGAGTTCTGATCTGTCGACATCCTCGATATGCATCTCGACATAGTCGTCAAAGAGAACGAGCCAGACCTTTCTGCAGAAGTATTCATCCTCCTGATTGACGCCGTCGAAATTCTCATCGTAATACCCCTGGTAGTAGAAGATCGCGACGTTATCTTCGATCGGGATGCTCACCTTCTGAAGCTCCGCGATACGGGTAAATGTCCAATCAAACGTGATCTTCCCATCCTTGATATCATAGATGCTCAGGTTGAGGTAGTCATCGTATCCTTTGTAGCTTCCGTAATACTTGCTGTAATCGCTGATCTTCGACGTATCCGGCGCATAGGGCTCTGTTGTATCCGGCGGAAGCGTCGGCAGCGACGCGTAATACTCGTCAGTATAGGGCTCATATTCCGGATGGGTCTCATATTCCGAATCCATCGGAATGGAACCGGACGTCAGGTAAGAGACCGCCGTGGCTGCGTCCTCTTTTCCGACAAGTACCCAGTTCGGCGTGCTATAGCGGTATAGTACCCAGTTGCCTTCTCTTCCTTCGATATACTCATCCATAAACGAGCGCTTCAGGATATACGCCGGCACCGAGGCGTCACCGTAATCCGGCGTCTGATAGTGGCAAAGGCTTCCACCGTAGGGGTTATAGCAGTAAAACTCGATGATGCCATTGTCCGACCGGACCTCTTTCAGGACCGTCACAGCCTGATCCTCTTTATAGGTATAGATCGAAAGCGCAAAGATCTTTCTGTCTTCTCTCTGCTCCTTCTGATATGCGCGGAAATCCGAGACGATCAGCTCCGGGATCTCATCACCGTCGATATGCGCGAATGCGAACTTCACGTCTTCGTTCGATGCGCCGTATCCGTTGATGATGTCGACATACGCGGCCGCGTAGGCCTTCGTGTCCGCGTTTACCGCCGGCGTGGCCGAGGTCGTATCGAGCGCCGCGGTCGTGGCAGTGTCAGTGGGACTTGTCTGGACTTCAGAAGCTTCCGTAGCCGCTTCATCTGCTTTTTGCACACTGGAAACCGTGGTGTTACTCTGTTTGTCTTTCTTCACCTCGATCTCACAGCCGGTCGCGGAAAGAGTCATCATGGCGGTCAGCGCAGCCGCGGTCAGCTTGATCTTCATATTTTTCATATTGTTTATCCTCCGATATATCACTTCGTATGTTCATGAGTTACGTGATCAGTTTCCTGATCACACCGCCATTCTATACGTGTAGAATAGCGGTGTCAATAGTTTTCTTCTACATTTGTAGAATTTTCTCTACATTTGTAGAATTCACCATACGGAGGTATGTTTATAGTACATATAAATGGAGACTTAGGTGACTAATTTCTGATCCTTCGGATTAGTCACCTGCATTACAGAAGGATCATCAAGTGATCACTCTCGAACTCAGCGGGAAGTACATAACTCCCGTGCTTAGGTGACAGCATACCGTGAATTTCTCGGTAATGTCCAGTTCAGGAACGATCTCCGAAGGATCGCAATCCTCGAAAGCGACCCTTATTCCTTCCGGCCAGAACTCGAGGATCACCTTTCTGTAGTAATACTCGGAATCATCGATGACGCCATTGTCGTTTGAGTCGCAGCAACTATGGTAATAGAAGTAACAGATGCTTCCATCGTAAGGCACTCTAAACTGTTCAAATAAGACGACTCCGTCATCAACAAAGAAAGTCATTTCAACTTCGTGATTTACATAATCAATGCGCGAAACATTCAAGGAGTAGTTATAATCCTCCATCTTAAATGTGCCGAGATATTTGGTGTAATCATCCACGGGAATCTGCGACGGATGGTATCTCCACGTCGTGGATTCCGTCGGTTCGGTCGTTGTCGTTTCTTCAGTTGTTGTCGGCTCCTCTGTCGTAGAAGTCGGGGTAGGGAGATCCGTTCCTCCGGCATTTCTTGTGTCCAGAGGCGGATATTCCGGATGGACCTCATATTCTCTGTCCTGCGGAATATCCCAGGTTTTCAGACGGTCGATCGTCTGCTTCACGTCCTCGTGGCCCTTGATGACCCAGTTCGGAGTGCCTGTCGCATATTCAACCTGGTTCGGCTGCATATCCATAAGAATCGCCGTCATCGTTGTCTGCGTAACAAGATACGGAGGTGTATCGGCATCTCCGAAGTCAGGAACTTCATAATAGCAGATCGCGTTGGTACCCGGCTCATAGCAGTAGAAACGCACATACGCATCATCCGCATCTACCTGGTCGAGAACACATACCGCCTGGTCATTCTGATAGGTATAGAGTGTCAGCTTAAACCCGTTGTATCTGCAGTCCCAACTGTCCGTGATGACCAGTTCCGGTGTCTGGTCGTAATCAACGTGGATCAGCGCACACTTGATCGAGGGTTTGTTCGGATCGAGTTTACTGAGGATATCGATATAGGCCTTCGTGAATCCGGACTGTTCGAATGCAGTACTTTCGGACGGGGCTTCGGTCTCCGACGGAGTCGTCTCTGTGGTCGGAGCCGTGATCTCACTTTCTTCAGGTTGTTCTGTCTCGATCGGGCTTCTTCCCAATTTCTCAAAGTAATCCTCGATTGAAGATCCGAGGGAACGTGAAGACGCGAAGAATACGACGGTGAATGTCACGATGATCGAAAGGACCGGCATGAACTTCTTCACTTCTTTATTCTTCAGAAGGTTCTTGATACGGACCTTGGTCTCCATACCGCCGAATCCCAGGCCGCTGAAAGCGGTGTTCTGAAGGAACGATCCGCCGGCATCCGCGTATGCGTGCTTCACGAGCGAGATGCAGTATTCCTTGACCATGTCCATATCGAACATCTCGGTCGTCTCTTCATCCACGCGCATCTCGATGTCGGCGCAGAGGATCACGAACGCGAGCCATACGAGCGGGTTGAACCAGTGGAGGCACAGGACGAAGTAGCTGATGAGTTTGATGACGCCATCCTTATTCTTGATGTGTGTCCACTCGTGGTTGAGGATATATTCCTTCTCGTCTTCATCGAACTTCTCCGGGATAAAGATCTTCGGGCGGATAAAGCCGATGACGAACGGGGATTCGATCGTTGTCGTGAAGTAACTGCCATCGTAGGAACGGGCCTTCCATCTGGCCTTCGAATAGAACATCAGGTACCTTACAGTAAAGAGAATGACAAGTCCCACGATGACCAGCAGCCAGATGTCCGCGATGATATGTACCGCGAGGGCCTGCTTGCTGTTGAGGCGGGCGGGTTCTTCTTCGATCTCGATAATGGTCTGAGATTCTGTGTCTGCAGTATTTGTTTCCGTGTCTGCAGAGTCCGCGGATACGGCTTTATTCTCCGCGTTAAGATCCTCGTCC
>DBYF01000069.1 GCA_002310155.1 Mageeibacillus sp. UBA1193
ATCAAACATTCTCGCACGCTCCTTTTCTCTGATAGAAAAAACGATCATCACTGTTCAGCCTGATATCTTTACAAGACTCAGATCTCCTTCATCGTACCATTAAAGGCACATTCCGGGAAAGAAGAAACGTGTTTTAAAATATCGGGATTTTGCTGTCCGGGGAAGTGCTTTTCGAGCCTGTGATATAATGAAGGTACTAAAAAGGGGAAAAGGAATGGGTATTAGATTATGAAAAAGGTTTTAGCTACTGTCCTTACAGTCGCTACGATCCTCGGGGTCACTTCCGGCTGCAAGAAGAAACTGCCGAAGTTCGAACTCGACGTAGGCGACACTGTCACTCTTGGAAAGTATCAGGATGAAGACATCGAATGGGAAGTCATTAACAGGAACTTCGTGATCGGCGAGAATAAGGTTATCGTTGAGCTTCAGAGCGTCTATGCTCTGGACTGCCTGCCCTTTAACGAAGACGGCGAATCCTCCTGGGAAGACAGTTCACTTCGCGAATGGCTGAACAACGATTTCTACGAGGAAGCTTTCAGCAAGTCCGAGAAGAAGGAGATCATCGATACTTCCTACAGCATGTACCTGGGTGAAGCCCGCTGGCTGACAGATAAAGTGTACCTGTCCGGCGAGTACTTGAAGTATCGTTTGAATCCGTCAGACGCTGTCTGTAAGCCGACCAAATATACAAAGAAGCTCGGTGTCCAGATGGAAGGTGAAAGCTGCAAGTACTGGACACGGGACGTTAACCGGTACGTGACTGCGACGAACACAGGCGTGTCCGATAACTCGAATACAAAAGCGTTAACGTCATTTGTTCTGTGTCTCGGAACAAGCAAGAATAATGCAGGTCCTGATGGTTTCACTGCAGAGGATGTCGCTGTCCGTCCCTGGATCTCCGTCGAATATGACGCTACATTTGAGATGAAAGACATCGAAGTCACAGACCGCGTCACATTCGGCACCTATACCGGCGAGCCGATCACCTGGATCGTGATCGAAAGCGACAAGAACGGTCTGAATCTTCTCAGCAAATACGGTCTGGAGAAAATGAAGATGGATAAGAATAACGATGTGCAGGATTTCGCGGATACACATCTTCACGACTGGCTGAACGAAGATTTCTACGAAGCCGCATTCTCGAAGAGCGATAAGAAGCTGATCGTTCCCGACGACAACGATGACAACGTCACACTGATCGAGAAAATCTCGGTAAAAGAGGGGTTCCCGCGTGAGTGCGCCTATGAGATGTACACCGGATATTCGAAGATCTACTGCGAAGATAACGAAGTCACAGAGAAAGAAGCACTGGATACATTCTGGTGCAAAGGAAGGAATAAGAAAGGGGATGCTTTCCTCGTATTCAGCATCGCGAAGCTGGGTACCCCCGCTAATTCAGATAAGGAATACTCGGTCCGTCCGATGATCACGATCAAGTTCTGACCGCACACAAATCAGCACTAACTGAAAGGACTGTCTCAGATGAGGCAGTCCTTTTTCTTTAGTCGTTACTTTTTCAGTTTCCCGTTATTGATATCACGGTATTTTTTCGGTGTCATGTTACATGAATTCTTAAATACATTCGTAAAAGCACTCTGCGAAGAATAACCCAGTGACATCGCGATATCCATGATGCTGTACTCAGAATGGCAGAGCATATTCTGTGCCGTTCTGATCTTCGCGTCCGTGATGAAATCACCGATCGTCGTTCCGGTCTCTCTTACGAAAAGTCTCGAGAAATATGTCGGATTCAGTTTCTCCTGCTCGGCAAGTTCCTTGACCGTCAGGGATTTATTGAGGTTATTGTAGATGTAGTCGATCGCTCTTCTGACGTGCAGGTTGACCACATCCGTCTTATGGATGGCACGCATGCGGGTAGCATAATCGATCTGCATATCACCGATGAGATCCATGACCTCTTCGACCGTCTCTGCCTCGTCCGCTTTGTTGATGTATATATCGCTGAGGGAATATGCGGTATTCATATCCATACCGCCATCGATGCACAGTCTGCTGATGACCGCGGCCGATGCCACCAGGTGATAGATGATGTTCCGGAGCGGATCATTCGAGAGCACACCACGTCCCTCAAAGAACGTGAGACGCGCGATCTTAAATCTGTCTCTGACGCCCTCCACATCGCCGTTTTTGATCTTGTTGTACTGTCTGAATTCCGCGTGATAATCCGCACGGACGAAGTCTTCTTCTCTTTGAATATAAAGTCTGTAATCTAAGATTTTGTCTGTATCCATAGTTGTTTTTCTGAGGCTTTATACAGCGTTTTACTGTCGCGTGTCCTGATCAAAGCAAAAGAGTATCCTGACAGAAAAGGACCACCCCTTCTATCTGAATTATAACATGACGATCAGAAACAACGGAAAATAAAACTTCCCCAATATCCCCGTATTCCTTAAGATATTTACAGAACTCAAAAAAACCAAATCCAATTTCGAACTAGTTTATTATCCACATAACACGACAGCGGTTTTGTCACAAAGCACACTTTTTTTGCTTACACGCAACTATATTTCCTATTCTTTTTGCAAAAAAGGACCCGACTGTCTTCACAGCCGGGCCCTTCCCTGTTTACTCTATTTTGGTTTACGCGTTGATCGTCGAGATACCCGGGATCGTCTCCTCAAGAACGTCGAGAAGGATCTTTACGGTATCGAGTGATGTGAAGATCGTGACACCATTCTGGATCGCACAGCGGCGGATCGCCACACCGTCTTCGTAGTGGACACCCGAGAGGATCGCACGCGTGTTGATGATGTAACTTACGTAACCTGCACGGATCGAATCGAGGATCTCTGTGCTGCCTTCGCTGAGCTTACCACGCACACGTGTTCTGATGCCGTGGTTCTTCAGGAAGTTTGCGGTACCGATCGTAGCTTCGATGTTGAAGCCGAGTTCGTAGAAGCGCTTGATCAGCGGAAGTGCCTCTTCCTTATCCTCATCTGCGAGGGTAACGATTACGGTACCGTAATCCTTCATCTTGATGCCGGATGCCTGCAGAGCCTTAAAGAACGCACGGTTCAGGCTCTTATCGTAACCGATCGCCTCACCGGTGGACTTCATCTCAGGTGAGAGATACGCATCCATACCGTCGAGCTTCTGGAAGCTGAAGGCCGGTGCTTTTACATACCAGCGGTCCGTCGTCTCCGGCGGAGTCAGCTTCGTGATACCCTGATCTGCCAGGGATTCACCGAGCATAACGCGGGTCGCGATCGTAACGAGGTTCTGATCCGTTGACTTGGAAAGGAACGGAACAGATCTCGATGCACGCGGGTTGACCTCGATGACGTAGACGCTGTCGTCCTTATCTACGATGAACTGGATGTTGAAAAGTCCTACGATGCCGATACCAAGACCGAGGCGTGTGGTGTAGTCGCAGATGGTCTCCTTGACCTTATCGGAGATGGAGAACGGCGGATATACGCTCGTACTGTCACCGCTGTGGACACCTGTTCTCTCAACGAGTTCCATGATGCCCGGGATAAATACCTGCTTACCGTCGCAGATCGCATCGACCTCGACTTCTTTACCGACGAGGTACTTATCGATGAGTACAGGTTTATCTTCGTCAACTTCAACGGCGTTCTTTAAGTACTTCACAAGCATCGTCTCATTCGCGACGATCTCCATGGCACGGCCACCGAGTACGAAGGACGGACGGACGAGTACCGGATAGCCGATCTTCTCGGCAACCTTGATACCTGTCGGAATATCCGTAACAGCTTCACCCTTCGGGTTCGGGATCTCGAGGGACTTGATGACGGCATCAAATGCGTCTCTGTCCTCTGCCTTTTCGATCGCGTCATTATCTGTGCCGATGATCTTAACTCCGCGCTTTGTGAGGGAATCCGCAAGGTTGACCGCTGTCTGTCCGCCGAGGGTGACGATGACGCCCATCGGATTCTCGAGGTCGATGATGTTCATGACATCTTCTGTCGTCAGAGGCTCGAAGTAGAGCTTATCTGCTGTTGTATAGTCAGTGGAAACCGTCTCCGGGTTGTTGTTGATAACGATGGCTTCGTAGCCCGCTTCCTGGATCGTTCTTACCGCGTGTACGGTCGAGTAGTCGAACTCGACGCCCTGACCGATACGGATCGGACCGGAACCGAGAACGATGACCTTCTTTCTGTCGGAAACGATGGACTCGTTTTCGGAAGCGTAGGTCGAGTAGAAATACGGAACGTAGCTCTCGAACTCAGATGCGCAGGTATCGATCATTTTATAGATCGGCGCGATCTTGTTCTCTTTTCTCATCTTGTAGATGTCATCTTCCGTCTGCTTCCAGAGCTCTGCGACATAGGAGTCGGAGAAGCCCATTCTCTTGGCTTCGATCAGGTGCTCGAGAGATCCGACGTTTGCTTCCATCTCACGCTCGAAATCAACGATCTTCTTGATCTTGTCGAGGAAGAACATGTCGATACCGGTGATGTTGCAGATACGGGAGTGGTCTACGCCGAGCCACATCAGCTGCGAGATCGCATAGATTCTATCGTCTGTTCCTTCCTTGATGTAGTCGAGAAGATCGTCAACACTCATATGCTCGGAGTCGAACTTCGTCATATGGATGTGGTTCTTGCTGTCCTCGAGGGAACGGATCGCCTTCAGGAGGCTTTCCTCAAAGGTACGGCCGACACTCATGACCTCACCGGTCGCCTTCATCTGCGTGGAAAGCTTGTTCATAGCTGCCGGGAACTTATCGAACGGGAATCTCGGCATCTTGGTAACCACGTAGTCGAGTGCCGGCTCGAAGCATGCCGGAGTATTCGCGAGCTGGATCTCGTCGAGGTTCATGCCGACGGCGATCTTCGCGGAAACACGTGCGATCGGGTAACCGCTGGCCTTCGATGCCAGAGCGGAAGAACGGGATACACGTGGGTTAACTTCGATAACGTAGTACTTGAAGGAGTGCGGGTCGAGCGCGAACTGGCAGTTACAGCCACCCTTTACGCCGAGCGCGCGGATGATCTTCAGCGCACTGTCACGGAGCATGTGGTATTCCTTATTCGTCAGCGTCTGCGAAGGCGCAACTACGATGGAGTCACCGGTGTGGATACCGACCGGATCTAAGTTCTCCATATTACATACAGTGATCGCCGTATCGTTCGCGTCACGGATGACTTCGTACTCGATCTCCTTATAGCCCTTGATGCTCTTCTCAACGAGTACCTGGTGTACCGGAGAGAGCGCAAGCGCATTCTTCATCATGGTGACCATTTCTTCCGGATCATTGGCGAATCCGCCGCCTGTACCGCCGAGTGTAAATGCCGGACGCAGGATAACAGGATAGCCGATCTCTTCTGCAGCTTCCAGAGCTTCCTCGATGCTGTAGGTGATCTTCGAAGGAACGACCGGCTCGCCGATGCGTTCACAGAGTTCCTTGAAGAGCTCACGGTCTTCGGCGCACTCGATACTCTTGGCATCGGTGCCGAGGAGCTCGATCTCGCACTCTTCGAGAACGCCCTTCTTGGCAAGCTGCATCGCGAGGTTCAGACCGGTCTGGCCGCCGATACCAGGAACAATAGCGTCCGGTCTTTCAAGACGGCAGATACGTGCGAGGAACTGCAGTGTCAGCGGTTCCATATATACCTTATCCGCGATGGATGTATCAGTCATGATGGTTGCCGGGTTGGAGTTCGCGAGGATGACCTCGTAGCCTTCTTCCTTCAGCGCCAGGCAGGCCTGTGTACCTGCGTAGTCAAACTCTGCCGCCTGTCCGATAACGATCGGGCCGGAACCGATAACGAGTACTTTCTTAATGTCTGTTCTCTTAGGCATTCTCACGCACCTCGCTTTCCTTCTTTACGGCTTTTCCGATACGTTCTGCATCGGGATCGGCCTTCATGTTCGCTTCCAGGATAGAAGTAAACTTCTCGAAAAGGTAGCTGCTGTCCTGCGGCCCCGGCGCGCTTTCCGGGTGATACTGTACGGAGAAGACCTTGTCCTCTACGCACTCGACACCCTCGACCGTATTGTCGAGAAGATTGATATGTGTTGCTGTAAGTTTCGTATCCTTCAGGCTCTCGAGATCTACCGCGTAACTGTGGTTCTGGGATGTGATCTCGATCTTACCTGTCTCGAGGTTCTTGACCGGGTGGTTACCGCCACGGTGACCGAACTTGAGCTTATATGTCTTTGCACCGTATGCCAGGGAGATCATCTGGTGACCCAGGCAGATACCGAAGATCGGGAACTTGCCGGCGAGTGCTTTTACCGTAGAAATAACGGGAGTCACATCCTCCGGGTCTCCAGGACCGTTACTAAGGAAGATGCCGTCCGGCTTCATGAACTCGATCTCTTCCGGAGTCGTATCGTAAGGCACGACTGTCACGTTGCAGCCGTAGGAATTCAGTTTTCTGATGATGTTGAGCTTGATGCCGCAGTCGATCGCGACGACGTTGAAACGCGGGTTCGGTGTTCTCGAGTACCAGCGCTTCCTGCAGGATACGCGGGAGACCTGATCGTGCGGGACCGGAGTGACCGTGATCTTCGCAAGAGCGACCTCGTTCGGCGTATCGATCGAAGTCATGATCACTCTTCGGGAGCCCAGGTCTCTGATGCTTCTGGTGATCTCTCTGGTATCGACACCGTAGATGCCCGGGATATTGTTCTCTTCCATTTCCTCGGAGAGAGTCTTGGTATAGCGGAAGTTACTCGGCATGTCGTTGTAGTCGCCGACGATGAAACCTCCGATGCTGGGATTCTTGGTCTCATAGTCATCGTCCGTGATGCCGTAGTTACCGATCAGGGGGTAAGTCATAACGACCATCTGGTCAGTGTAAGAAGGATCGGAGAGGATCTCCTGATATCCCACCATGGAAGTGTTGAAAACGATCTCACAGACCCTTTCGACGTCAGCTCCGAAGCCATACCCCTCGAAAACACTTCCATCTTCCAAAACGATCTTTCGGTCTTTTTTTCTCATAATGCCCTCCGCTCAAGCAAACAGAAAAAAAGACGTCCCCAACGTGCCTTTTTATCAGCACATGCGAACGCCTTTGCTCACTATTTAATTCGTAGGTATATACAGTCTTTCATTTTCATTCACGGGAATTATAGTAATCTATGAATTCCCTGTCAATGCGCAGAAAGAATAAAACTTTATCGTTTTCTATCTTTCCGTTTGTAGATCACACCTCAAAGTCGAAGCAGGATCTGATCTTCGTGTACGGACGTACCTGGTTGGTCGCCACTTCCACGTGTGCCGGATGTACGGCATATCCCTGAAGCGAAGCCTCATCTTCGAAGCTCGAATCAAGCATCAGGTCGGTGTTGGAGCTTCCGAGTCCGTCGATATATACCTTGATATCGATCATGCCCGGGATCTTGCCCGCAAGGCCCTCGAGGCCTGCCTTAATGTTCTTCTTTACATTCTGCTTCTCCTCATCGGAGAGCTCGTCCTTCAGTGTCCAGACGATCACGTGCTTAACCATAATCCTGCTCCTTTACTATCTTCCCCGGGGACCACATCCTCGTGATCCGGGAAGCATTTCCTATACCATATTATCACAAGTTCCGATCAGAACTGAGGTGCGGAAAACTGACTTCTCCACCATGCTTCGATCTGATTCAGCTCATTGATCTTCGCCTTGACCTGCAGAAGCTTGCCGTCGATCATCTCGATGATCAGTACCTGACCGCCGAGTTTGCTCTCGTACTTCAGGTTTCTGATCTGGCTGGCCGCATAGCTCATCACCGGCTTGAGGTCACATGCAGCCATCGTTGCAAGCGCACCGATTGCGCCAAACATCATCGAGGCTGTACCGCCCTTCTTGGAGAAGACCAGCATATTGTTCGTGATCTCTACATACCACATCGCCGCGTTTTCCAGCTGGATACGCTCCTTGGCGGCATTCTTAGGTGAAATAAGTCCGCAGCATACCGGTGCCATGCTAAGTGCAAACCCCTGCACTGTCGGAACAGCCGGAGCGGGCTGCGGCTGAGGTGCGACCTGTTGAGGTACCTGCGGATATACGGGTGCGGCCGGGGCCGGCTGAGGCGCGACCTGCTGTGGTGCCGGTGTATATGCCGGTGCTACTGGCACAGGCTGTGGAGCCACCTGCTGAGGTACCTGCGGATATACGGGTGCAGCCGGGACCGGCTGAGGCGCGACCTGCTGTGGTGCAGGAACGTATGCCGGTGCCGGTTGAGGCTGTGGTGCTGCCACCGGTGCAGGCTGAATCAGCGGTGCGGCCATCACGACCGGTTTTCCACAATATTGGCAAAATACACTTTCATCCGGGATCTGCTTCCCGCAATTCATACAAAACATACTTTATCCTCCTGACTCTCAATATCAGTTTCTCTTTCCTTCTGCATTATAGCAAATCAACTCTTTTTAAGAAATATACTTATATAAGTGATTAGTAAGGCAGCATCATATTTCAGGACTTCCCTGCTTCACAATGAAAAAGGACCGCCTCATTGGAG
>DBYF01000037.1:0-10657 GCA_002310155.1 Mageeibacillus sp. UBA1193
TTCTTTCTCTCTGACCGTTGAATATCGGAAAGCATATCCTCATCTACGTCTTTTATGAACAATAGTTTATTCCAAGAAAAACTGAAATGCAAGCATTTTTAGCCTGATATACAAAGATCAGGAAAGATTTACTTCAAACCGATTTTCCTATCGAGGCGTGCACCCAAGACAAGAGTCTGTGCGATCTCCGGATCTGCAGCTGTCTCTCCGAGCCCCTGAACAAAGATGAAGTATTCATCACCACAGATGAGTTCCAGGACACAATAACCCAATTCCGGCTGATCTTTATCCAGATAACCTTCATATTTTAGGTAATTATCTGAAGTCATCATTTCACGTGAATTGAGAGGAGCACTGGAGAACACGAGTTCTTCGGCAAGAATATCAAAAGTCTTTCCCTGAAGGCGTTCAACAGTCACGATCACTTTCATCGTATCGTTAAAAGCCAGGAATCCCGAAGCCGTCGTGCCATCTGTAATCATCAGTCCATTTTCAGTACAGAAATCACGGATCTCCTGAGCTGTAAAGTGAACATCCTTATGCGGGATATGGTTCTTCTTTGATTTAGCTATCTTATCAGCTGTGATCGCCAGATAACTGTACGTTTTCGTTTCAGAATCTGAAGCATCTTCTGTTTTTGCTTCTGACTTGGAAGACCGGGCCTTTCCGGCGAAATATCCGGCTACACCTGCAATCGCTCCGACGATAATAACCGTAATAAGGATCATGGATACATTTTTCCAGAAATCCGATTCGTCTTTTACGTGTGCTTTTTTATCAGTATCTGAATCATCCGAAGATGAAGACTTCTGCGCAACGGATTTAGGAGTCAGCCGGTCGGAAGATCCAGCTTCCGATTCAACATCAGATTGCTTTTCTGATTCTTCGTCAGATTCAGTTTCTTCAGCGGATTCAGCTTCAGTTTCATCAGCAGATTCAGTTACAGAAGCATCTTCTGTATTTTCAGATGTTTCTGTTCCTTCTTCAGCAGACGATTCTGCTTCTACTGCTTCAACAGCCTCTTCAGCTACTGTCTCCTCATTCTCTACAGGATCATTTACTTTTGTCGGTTCTTCAGATGCCATATCATTATCTCCTGATTGAGTTGACGTATTTATCCAGCCAGATCTCATCTTTATATTCTCCGTTGCCGTCCATCAGGCAGCCATAACAGAGATCATCCGAGATCTCGAGAATTGTATTCTTAAGTTCAAGATCATCCTTCCACTTCGGATCGATCGCTTCATAACCGCAAAGTGCGCCTACGATATTACCTGTAAGCGCTCCGGTAGAATCGCTGTCTCCACTGTGATTAACAGCAGCGGTAATTGCAGCGGAAAAGTCATTCTGATACTTAAGGGCGCAATAAACAGCGATAGCCAGCGCTTCATCACCGCACCATCCGGATCCGATCGAAGTAATATTTTCGATATCAGAACTGTTATTGGAAGAAAGCAGGACTGCCTTATCGATCAAATCCATAAAAACACCAAGATGCTTTCGGGCAGGATAGATCGAACGGATCATATCTGATGCATCATGGATGACTCCGAGAAGATCGATGGGGTCGTCATCCGATACGAGATGCTTGATCACGTGAGTAAGGAATGCAGCCGGCATAAAGCCAAGAGAATGCGAATGTGTCAGCGCAGCGATCTCAGCGCCCTCGATATCCGCGGTACGGTCATCCTGAAAACGAAGTCCGATGCCGACAGGAGCGACACGCATGACTCCTCCACAGCCCTTACTGTGGTTGATCCGGTGCTCTGTTGATCCCTGTTCCCCGCTGGAAAGAGCATCGAGACAAGTAGCTCCCGGTGCACGGCAGCTCCAGAGTTCTTTCACATCCGAAAGCCAGCAGATACGTTCTTCGTGATCTGCTCCACGCTGGGTCTCGAGCCAGTCAAGATAAGCGAGATATACGTAGTATCTCGGCTGTGAAGATATTCCTGAGAGAGCAGATCGTGTCTGTCCGTAAAGGAGACCATTTGCTGTAAAAAGACTCATCTGGGTATCATCTGAGAAAAGGGCTATACCGGACGCGGGATCTTTGGAATAAGATGTGATACCCGAAGCGCCATACTGCTCCAGTATCGCCTCATACTGTTTAAACTCTACTGGATAACCCAGAGCATCGCCACATGCGCCGCCGATCATACAGCCGCGGATGCGGTCAAGTGATCTTTCACGCTCAGAAACCAATATCTGAAGCTCTTCCGGAAGATTCTTCTTGTCCATATTCCACCCTCCTATATGAACATTATATCAGATATCATTCCGGGGAAATAATCCCCTTTTTACCCACGATCTGTCGGAGTATATCCTTCCAGGAATAGCGGACCTTCTCCACGCGCATCATCCAGGTAAGTTTGATCACATTGAACACAATGAAAAGGATCACTGAGTTGGAAAAGAACGAAGTTCCCACACTTAGAATGGCGCAGATCAGGCAGGCCAGTATGACCTTGCCGTAGTATTCATCTTTTGTAAAGAAGAATGTAATTACTGAAACCAGGCCCAACTGCACAAATCCGGAACCGAAATTGATCCAGGAGATAGAAGGTGTCTCATTAAGAAATGCGGGAGATCCCATAAACAGAAGACAGATAATACTTTCGGCAATACAGACCACATTCAGCTGCTTACGGATGTGATCCATCTTCTGCTGCTCTTCTTTTCTCTTCTTCTCTTCTTCCTTAAGACGGATCTTCTCTTCGCGCTCTTTCTTCCAGGCATCCTCCATGTCACGCTGTGCCTGGATGCGTCCCATCTCGCGGTCATAGCCCTCGCCAAATTCACCGCTGTGCGAGATGAGCATCTGCTTGCCGCATATGTTACATGTCGCAACTTTCAAGGCAGAATCTACCGTCACATTCGCACCGCATCCGGTGCATGTCATATCTACCAGTTTCATTTGACGTATCCTCTTAATTAACCGACAGAGATCGTGAACGGGTCGCACTTGATCTCGTTAGCACGATCATCGCCCTTCTGAATAGACAGTTTCATTCCGATCGTCTCGACCTTCGTGATCTTCGCGTCTTTGAGATCGTCCTCATAAATAGACACTGTATCGATGACTTTCTCGCCCGGTGCAAGCATTTTAAACATAAAGAGATCTACCGGCAGGTTGTTGATCAGCGATTCTTCATCTCGCACTATGATATCCATGTCTGTATTATTCTCGATAAGCATCAGAATATCCGCGTCTCCACGATTGGAGATCACGTAATCCAGAACAGTGATCTTGATACCATCCGCATCGTAGACCGTATATCCATAAGACAGATCAAAGGTCTTGTTTTCATCATAAACGGAAGTATAGAACGTCATGAGATCAGTAAGGTATGTCGCCTGAGTATCTGTATACTCCACTTTGAAGATAATATCGAATCTTCCGGGATTCCAGTCACCGATATAATCGCCTACAGTCATGAAGAAATCGAGGTCACACTCAGTCGTTATACCATTCTCACACTCAGCGAGCCACAGAGGGATCTCCGAGAAACCATCGACAGCAATGCGTTCCAGGTTAAGCTTAACAGGATGACCGGTCTGATTATCCACACGCAGTTTAAGTGTACGTGTTGTTCCATATCCGAGTTCATATCCATACACATGGATCGAGAGCCCTTCCTTATTCCAGATCTCTGTATCTTCGATCTTGATCTCCTGATACTCATATTCCGGAATCTCATGGGGACCGATCGTCTCTACAGGACAGTCAAAGGAAGTCGTCATTTTCGAAGTCTTGGAAAGATCATCCGTAGTCGGAGTTGTCGGGTCCGGATCGGAGCTTGTCACAGGCTCTGTCGGAGGAACTGTAGGAACAGTTTCCGTAAATGTCTCGACCTCTGACTCTGTTATCTGTCGGCCAAGGAAAGATCTGCCGTCATTTCCCTTATCTGACTTGTTGCATGCGCAAAGAGTCAGCGGAAATGCCAGAAGCATGATCAACGTCATAAGAATAGATGCAAACCTTTTCATTTCCGTTCCTTCCTCCTTTTCCATTCCATGAAAATTATATCACATCCCAAAGATACTTGTGATATGATGAATCGCGTAGAAACAAACTGTTATTCCTGGGAGGATACTATGAAAAAAGCACTTTCGCTTGTCATTTCACTGGTTTTGGCCGTTCAAGCGGCAGGATGCTCCAGAACACCCAAGCTGACTACCGCACTTTTCGAGAAGTATGTCACAGAAGATCTCGGCCTTGAGAAAAAAGAGTTTTCCCAGGACGAAGACCCATACGGATACTATGATCTGGACAGCACGATCAACAACACTGATGAATCAGCAAGAAAGATCGATCACTACGTACAGGTGTATTCAAAGGCGACCAATAACACTGTCGGAAATCTTTATATGATCTATACAGATTACGAGAAGCCGGAAGAAGCCGCCAGCTACTATGAAGAGCTTTCCACTGCGGAACTGGAACTTGTAAACCAGAATCCGGCTATTCATGTAGTCAAATCCAGCAATACGGAACTGCTCGTTCTTACATCCAAAGATCAGCTGACTTTCACTTTCGAAAGCCTCTACCTTCGCGATGACGTTATTCTTTTCACCTCGATCGTACTGTCTGCTTCCGAGATCGAAAGAATGGATGCGGACTGGATCAAAAAGATCGACGAATTATGTGACGATCTTCATATCGGGTCACCATTTCAACTGGAGCCGCGTATCGAGGCTCTGATCAAGTGATCCTTTTTAATCCGATCAAGTTTCGGCCGGCGCCTCTGGTGCCGGTCTTTTTTCTTTCTTCTTTTTCGGCGAGATCAGCCACTTAAAGCCATCCGTGATGTACTTCTCCATAACCCCGAGAAGGATCGTAAGCGCAAATGTCGTGACCGCAAATACCCACAGATCATATTTCTTGATCTTAAATGGGAAATAGTGCTTTTGCATCAGGAATCGGGTGATCTCAAGTGCCATAAGATTCATGAGATAAGTATCCAGTGAGAACTTGCCGAAGAACTTTGTCACCGGATTCTCTACATGGTACTTCATCATGAATACGATCACGAGAAGTCCGAGAAGCGCAAACAGCGGCAGCTGGCAGAGGTATGTGTAGAACTTGTCATTGAAACGCGGGCCCGGTTTCCAGAACTCCGTCCAATAACCGAAGTGTTCCTGTCCATAATTGGAAAGAATGTACGCAAGGTATGTAAGAAGCAGCAGGATATGGAATTTAACAGCATACAGGCTCTTAAAGAAAGATGCGATCTTTGTCTCGAACTGTGCGAAAAGCAGTCCCGTGAGGAACGCGATCGAGGAATTGACCCACCACTCGCCGTTAAACCAGAGGATCTTCTGCTCCTGCCACCACTTTGCCTGGTAAGAGCCACCTCTCCACCAGTCTTTCGGTCCATGCCACCATGCGAAGTGTCCATTGTAGCAGAAGCCGACACCAAGTCCGAGGATAGCAAGTCCGATGATCGCAAAGCAGACAGGACGGTTCTTAATGAAGCGGAACGAAAGGAAGAATACGAGATACAGGATCGCCAGGACGATCGGGAACCACGCATATGCGTTCATCATCGTAAGTCCGGTGAAGTTAAAGATCCAGCGTTCGGCCGGCCACTTTACTCCGGCGATGAAATAGCTGTAGATACCATACAGGATCACATTGATGTAGAACGGGACCATGATCGACATCACGATCCTCTTACGGATAAAACCTTTAAGATAATTCTCTTTCGTATCCAGACTCTTCAGAAGTCCATAACCGGAACAGAAAAAGAATATAGCTACGAAAAAAGCACCCGCATTCACAAAAGGAGACAGCACTTTCGCCTGCTGGAAAGCATCTTCCTGGGAAATGTGATGCAGGATAACACCGATCGCCGCGAAACCTCGAAGCGATTTCATCGTATCCAGTGAATTATAGTCATCATGGATCTCCTTCTTCCCCAGTTTGCTCGAACTGCCCCAGAAAAGAAGCATAAAAAAGAAATAGTACGTTGCGATCCTCAAGATCGACCAGATATTGAAATAATCTTTCAGCATATATACCCTCTTATCCTCTAAATACCGTTGTATTTTCTCACAAAAAGCAGATCAATGAAACAGGAAAATCGTAAAAGATAGAGTTTCTCGGGTCTTTTAGTTTTGTTTTCGAATAAAAAACAGAAAGTTCATATTTTCATAAAATAACAAATCGTTCTGTTTCATAAAATAAAACTATAGACATCAAGAGTTCCCCTGAAAAGCAAGGAGGAAATGACATGAAAAAGAGAATTGCACTTTATATCTGCTGCGTAATGATCCTGAATCTTGCTTGCGCATGCAGTTCCAAGACTGAATCCACTACCAAGAAAACGAAGAAAACAAAGGTATCTAAAGCGACTACCGAGGCAACAGATGTAATCGATGATACAGATGATACTGACGTGCCTGATGATACAGTTGCTCCGAAGAAGGCTCCCAAGGACACGACACAAGCAACAACAACCGCACTTGCGAAACAGGTCTCCGTACAGCTGAATGACACCCAGCAGATCAACTGGGTCGAGGTAAAAGATCCGTACGGCTATACTTCCATAAAAGTTCCGGATACCTGGCAGGTCGAGTTTATTCTTACAGACCTCATCGGCTACGGTCTTATCGCGCATGACACGACCTGTCCGGACCGTATCTTTGTATTCAAGCTTCTCGCCTCCCCGTTCCTCAAATCCAAAGCAGCTCATGACTTCTGGTCCAAGAATGCTTACGGTGATTATATGGGAGGCACGAACGACTTCGTTAAAAATCCGTATCTGACTTCACCGACGACAGAAGGATTCTTCACAGAGTGTGCGCCTGACTATCTCACGATGCCGAACTTCTCAAAGATCGCCGTCCTTGAGGAAAACAACGCGATCTTCGGTGACCTGCTCGAGGGCACATGTACATCCCCGAACGGGAATCCCATCACCGGCGTCTTCGGCGGATCTGTATGGAACACGATCGATTACCCGATGAACGGAATCGACTGTGGATGGTACAGTGTTTCCAACGTTCTGGTAATGGCAGCTCCGGAAGAAGACTATACAAACTGGATCCCTGTTATGACCGAGATGTTCAACTCTATCTACTTCAGCGAACAGTTCATGCAGGACAGAAACCGTGAATGGGCACAGATCATCGGAACATCCCAGTATCTCAGCAAAATGGCTGACCAGATGGGCGATATGATCATGGACACATGGAACAAGTCGATGGAAACGTACGACATCCTCTCTCAGATGCGAAGCGATTCCACTCTGGGACGTGAACGTGTCGTAGATAATGAGACCGGTGAGATCTATTACGCACCGAACGGATTCTCCGGAGAGTATGACGGAACACGCTACTCCCCGCTTTCTGAGAACGATCCACGATACAGAGATCCTGTTGTAGGAACGCTCACTTATGACTAAGCCGATAGATACATATAGACCTCTTTTCTACATGTAGTTTCTATATTGAAAGGGGCTGACTCAGTAATGAGGCAGCCCCAATTCATTTCGACTTAAACATATTCTTTAACCAAGGTGGATCTTAGCTTCAGGATATACGCTCTTGACCTTGTTCTTATCCTTTGTAACAAGACCCATAGCGAATGTCAGAGGTCCGACACGGCCGAGGAACATGACCGGAATGATCGCCATCTGTCCTAAGAGTGAGAAACTCGGCGTAGCGGCAGACGACAATCCTACCGTACCGAAAGCCGAAGCAGATTCAAACAGCAGATCCAGGAATGTGAATTGTCCTGAAGCGATCAGGTCCCGCTCAGTCACTGATAATACGCAGGTAAGAAGCAGCATCAAAAGGAATCCGAGAGAAAAGATCGTAAGAGCACGCTGCACAGTAGATCTCTCCACGCGGTGATTCTTAATGACAACTTCATTCTTACCGGTAATGTCGCACTTAACGGCACTCACGAGAAGTGCGAATGCCTGCACCTTAATACCACCACCTGTAGATCCGGCACCTGCACCGATGAACATCAGGATAACGCAGAGCACCTTGGTGCAGTCTCTCATAGCAAGAAGATCGATCGAGTTCATACCTGCGGTACGAAGTGACATCGACTGGAAAAGCGAAGCGTTCAGTTTCTCACCGATCGACAGATTACCGATCGTAAGACCGGCATCATTTGTAAACTCCATCGCAAAGATAAGGATGGTACCCAAAGCCAGAAGGAACACCGTCATGAAGAAAGCCAGACGGGTATGGAATTTCATATGGATATTCGTGCGCTCCTTCTTATCGTGTTTGATAAGAGTCTTGATCTTTCTCGAGGAATAATCGATCAGGTCTTTCCAGACGTGGAAACCGAGGCCACCGGAGAAAATAAGGAATGTAGCTGTCAGCATAACGAGCGTATTCCCATTAAACGCGGTAAAACTCGAGTACGGACCGGATGCCGTATCACCCATCAGGTCAAAACCGGCATTACAGAAAGCCGAGATAGATGTGAACAGAGCTTTAAACAACCCCTCACCTGTTCCGAATTCAGGAACAAACTGAGTTGCGAAAAGAATGAATCCAATAAATTCAAAGCCGAATGTCATCATTACGATTGTCTTCAGAAGGCCCTTTAATTCAGAGAACGAAAAGCTGCCGCTGTTCTCCTGTGCAAGGACTCTCGTACGGACAGAGACTTTCCTTCTGAAAAGATGAACGGCAAACGAATAGATCGTTACAAGTCCGAGACCACCGACCTGGATCAGGATCATCAGTATGATCCTGCCGAAAGTATTAAAGGTCGTTGCCGTATCACGAACGATCAGACCTGTAACGCAAGTAGCTGATACTGTTGTAAAAAGAGAATCGGCAAATCCGATACTTTCGCCGGAATTCGTGGCAAACGGCATCATCAGCAGAATCGTACCGACAGCCATGATAAGCAGGAAGCTGGCTACGATTACTCGTGCCGGACGGTCCATCATCCACTGGACGATCTTTTTTGTCTTGCTTCGACGAACAAGCATTTACTGCACCATCGCTTTCCAGATCGCTTCTATATCCTTCTTCGCGCAAACCATCATAATCTGATCCCCGGCGTGCATAACTGTACTACCGACTGGAGTGATCGTTCCGCCGTCATCTCCTGCCATAACAACGACACGGGAGTTATGGATGAACTTGTACTCGATCATCGTCTTACCGCACGCGTCAGACTTCTCAGACAATACGAACTCGATAAGCACGTGATCGGAATTCTTGATCCTGTGAACAATACGGAGGCCCTGGAAATCGATCTCCTGCTCGATCATGCTTGCGAGGATCTGAGTACCGGAGAATGCGCGGTCAATACCGAAATGCTCCATGATCTGACGGTTCTTCGGATTATTAACTCTGGCGATTGCCTTTGCTACTCCCAATTTGTTCTTAGCGATCTGACATGCGATAAGATTCGTCTCGTCCTGATTCGTCAGGGCAACAATCATGTTTGCGTCCTTACAGGCCTCATGCAAAACAGGGTAAGCAGATCCATCGCCGTTGATTACCTCAGCGACCTGACTGTCGGCAAATTTCTTAGCCGCATTAGGATCTTTATCGATAATGACGATCTCATCTGCCTGTTCCAGTTCGTGAATAAGATAGTGAGCAAGCTTTCCGGCGCCAACGATTACGATCTTCATACTTTTCAATCAAGCGATTCAGACTTTCTTCTCAGCCAGAACCAGCTTATCTCCCTTCTCCAGTTTCATATTCGGCAGAGTCGTAATAAACTCATCATGACGAATAATAGCAAAAATATGACGTCCTTCAGAGTCCTCAACATCACGCACTTTCGCACCCGCAAAATTATCTGTCAGTTCGATAACAGTAAATGCCAGACTGTTTCCGAATATATTAGACATGCACTGTCCGACATAATCTTCCTTCTTCAGTTTGCCATCGATCGCGCGCAGAAACGCATCCGCGGTCAGAACCGTAGAAGAAATAGAAAGGAATCCGCCATCGTCGAAGATATGGTAGTCTTCCGAGGCGAAAACACGTGTAATAACTGTTTTAACATTGAAAATGTCTCTAGCGATCTCAGAAGCCATAAGATTCTGGTTCTCACTCTCGCTCATCGCACAGACGATATCCATGGAACCGATATCAGCTTCTTTAAGAATATCTATATCAATAATGATACCGTTGATCGTCAGGATTCCGAGATTATACTGTTGCTCGATCTCCTGTGCTTTCGGATCGACCAGTACGCATGTATGTCCCTTCTCAATCAAGCGTTTCATCAGGAAAAGGCTTGAGCGCGAAGCACCCAAAATCATTATCTGCATGAAAACGGCCTCCAAATATGTTATTGATCCGTCCCGTTTGCCAGTAGATACCCGAGGATCGATGCTGCAGAAGCAGCATTTAATGACTCGGCACGACCCGGCATTGGTATCTTAATCAGTATATCACAACCAGACGAAGTGCAATCCCTTAATCCATTCGCCTCATTTCCGATCCAAAGTGCTGCGGAAGTCGGGAAAACAGTACTTCTAAGGTCTTTTCCCTTAAGATGCGCACCGATCGACGGAACACCTTTTTCTTTCAGTGTCTCAAGGATCTTTTCACTATCCGGAAATGATATCAGCGGAATATGGAAACAGGATCCCATGGAAGCCCGAAGTGCTTTTTCATTATATGGATCAACACTATCCTCCGTGAAAAGCACTGCTGTATA
>DBYF01000037.1:10672-11188 GCA_002310155.1 Mageeibacillus sp. UBA1193
CGGATGATCGTGCCCATATTTCCCGGATCCTGAACGTGCTCAAGTACGATATAACGGCTCTTCCCTTCTTCATACGGGAATCCGTCCTCAATCGAGGGCGCCTTGACGATAAGCGCCATTCCCTGAGGATTGATCGTAGAAGAGAGTTTCGAGAACAGAGCCTCGCTCAGAACGATCACTTCTACATCCGAAAGAGCCGAAAAATCCTTTTTCCAGGAATCGGCAACCTTCTCCTCTCCTGAACGGATAATGATCAGCTCAGGAACGAGACCGCTCTTGATCGCATCTTCGCATAAACGCAAACCCTCGATAAAGACCTTTCCCTGTGTCCGCGCGACCTTACGGTCGTGCAGGGCAACAAGTGATCGGAATCGAGGGTTTTCTTTGCTTTTTATCTCGAAATAGCGTTCCACTCGGAAAATCAGAGTGCGCTCTTAGCCTGCTCGCAGAGTGCAGCAAATCCCTTCGGATCTGTGATAGCGATATCAGACAGTACCTTACGGTCGAGAGCGATGT
>DBYF01000037.1:11244-13592 GCA_002310155.1 Mageeibacillus sp. UBA1193
TTGATACGCTGGATCCACAGCTTGCGGAAATCTCTCTTCTTGTTTCTTCTGTCACGATAAGCATAGTTACCGGACTTCATAACCTGCTGGTTAGCAACTTTGAACAGCTTGCTCTTGTGGCCGAAATAGCCCTTAGCCTGCTTTAAGATCTTATGATGACGCGCTCTTGTACGCATACCTCTTTTTACTCTGGACATGGTATTGTTCCTCCCTTAGATATTTAAACTAACTTTCAAATCCATCCGGTACCGATTATTTATACGGAACCATTGTCTTGATGATCTTCGCATTCGGCGCAGAGCAAACAGCTGTGTGACGAAGATGTCTCATTCTCTTGCTCGGTCTCTTGCTCAGGATGTGGCGACGGAAAGCCTGGGAATACAGAACCTTACCGGTACCCGTTACCTTAAATCTCTTCTTAGATGAACTGTGTGTTTTCTGCTTAGGCATTTTTCTATTTCCTCCTTAATCACAATCAGTTTTTCTTAGGAGCTAAGAACATAACCATGTTCCTGCCCTCGATCTTTGCCGGCTTGTCGATCTGGCCGACCTCAGCGCACAGTGACGCGAACTTTTCCATTACAGCGTATCCCTGGTTCTGGTAAGCCATTTCACGGCCACGGAACTTTACGATAACTTTTACTCGGTTTCCATCCTTAAGGAAACGGCATGCGTTCTTCGTCTTGACATTCAGATCGTGATCTTCTGTGGTCAGCTTCATGCCGACTTCCTTCGTCTCGATCACCTTCTGGTTCTTACGGGCTTCCTTCTCACGCTTGGACTGCTCGAACAGATACTTGCCGTAATCCATTACTTTGCAGACCGGGTTGTCAGGGTTATTTGCGATCAGTACAAGATCAAGTCCTGCAAGATCTGCGGCCTTTCTGGCCTGCTCGATCGGAACGATACCGACCATCGTACCATCTGCATCAATCAATCGCACCTTCTCAAAACGAATCTCTTCGTTGATTGGCTGCCCATTATTCTGTCTGGCGATAAGAACCCACCTCCTTAATACAAAAACGGAGCGAAACTCTCCCGCTTCACTCCGTCAAAACTTACTTGAAATAAGCCACTTTAGTGAACCTCTTCATCGGAACTTGAGGTGAGAAGCGGAAACTCCTACTTGCTGTAACTTCAACATAATAACTGTTCATATATAGCTTGTCAAGCACAAAGATCAATATTTTCACGGATTTTTATGCCTGCCGGCTAATTATACTCAATAATATCTCTCTACGCCATAGTTTGACGGGAAAATAATACCAAGAGCGGTAGCGGCCACATTTCCGATGATCGGGAAAAGCAGTACCAATGCCAGCCACTTCGTCATCGCCGCATCGTTCATCCTCCTCATAAATGCCGAAAACTGAACCGGTGTGACCGTTACATATACAATGATCAGCACCCACTTCGTCAATGTCGACTCACTCATATGCGTCAAAGAAGAATTTTTAAAGAACACGATCAGAACGATCGGCATGATGATCAGAAGCATGACTGTAAAGACAACGATCTGACCGATATAGAACTGTTTCCTTGTAAGCTCTCCGTCTTTTACTCTGAAGAATTCACCGATAAATAACTGAAGATCCCCCGGATCGAGGAAACTCAACCAAAAGAGAAAACCCAAACCGCGCATAGACTTCCCTCCCCATATCCTGCACGAAAAGAAAAATGTAACTCTTCTTTGATATTATCACTGTACATATCAGGGATAAATTCCACCGGATGCAAATAAACAATCCTATTTCCGTCAAAACTGCAAAATAGAATTCCTATATGCTATAATCCCATATAGTAAATCCCAAGATTAAGGAAGTGGACGACATGATTTCTAAAGAAATTGAACAAAAGCTCTCCGGCGGATCTCTTATCCGCAAGATGTTTGATGAAGGCGCCAGATTAAAGAAGATCTACGGCGAAGATAAAGTATTCGATTTTTCCATCGGCAACCCGGACCTTGAGCCTCCGAAGGAAGTAAAGGACGCTCTGATCGAGCTTGCTAACGCAGATATCCCCGGAATGCACGGTTATATGGCCAACGCCGGTTATCCGGAAACCAGACAGGCGATCGCTGACAAGCTTTCTGCTGAGAGCGGTGTTCAGATCGGTATCGATTCGATCTGCATGACATGTGGTGCCGCTTCCGGCATGAACAACATCCTCCGTGCCATCATCGAACCGGAAGACGAGATCATCCTTCTCGCTCCGTTCTTCCTTGAATACCTCAACTACATCAGTAATGCGAAGGGAGTTCCGGTCATCGTAAACACAGACCCGGATACATTCCTGCCGATCATGTCCGAGATCGAAAAGGCGATCACTCCGAAGACAAAGGCGATCAT
>DBYF01000037.1:13648-14185 GCA_002310155.1 Mageeibacillus sp. UBA1193
TCTCCTGAAGAAACAGGATCATGTCATCCACGTTATCTCCGATGAACCGTACATCGATCTGGCTTATGACGGAATGAAGGTTCCTTCTTCCCTCTCTTACTTCGACAACCTGATCGTCTGTTTCTCCTGGAGTAAATCCCTGTCTCTTCCGGGCGAGCGTATCGGTTACACATGTGTCAGCCCGAAGCATGAAGACTTCGCTCTTCTTACCCAGGCACTCGTTCTCTGCAACCGTATCCTCGGCGCAGTTAACGCACCTGCTCTTATGCAGCGTGTTGTTGCTAAGGCTCTGAACGCGAAGGTCGATGTTCCAAACTACGAGAGAAGAAGAAATCTCCTGTACGATATCATCACTGGAGCCGGATTTACCTGCACTAAGCCGCAGGGTGCGCTCTACCTCTTCATGAAAACTCCGATCGAGGACACCAAGTTCTGCGAGGTCTGCGCGAAGTACAATGTTCTCGTTGTTCCGGGTTCCGCATTCAAGCGCGAAGGCTATGTAAGACTTGCATTCTGCGTATCCGAAAAGACGATCAC
>DBYF01000037.1:14228-38370 GCA_002310155.1 Mageeibacillus sp. UBA1193
CCTGATCAGACTTTTTCAGTAACGATCACGAGCATGGTTCCGTCTTTCATGTCGAAGCCATGCTCTTTTTCTGCCATATTAAACTCATTGCTGACAGTAAGAGAACTTCCGGGAACGATGTCTCGCGAAGACAGATTATACTTCATGCCTGTCGTACTTACGGAAAAAGCACCCTTCCCGAGTGGGATCAGTGAAATGGTATTCTTCGGGCTCACCTTCTCCTCTGGAACGACAAAGTGGTTTTCACCGCAAAGCGGGTACACCCATGTCTTTCCATCCGTTGTTACTACATCAAATCCCTCTTCACAAAGACGCATGGTAAGAAGGAGATTGGACATTACATGATCGATCCGGCCAACAAGAGATGTGACGAAAAGGATCTTCTTTTCTTTTGGGACACTGCGAAGACACAGTTCTGAGTCTGTCATATCCTTTTCGACCGGAAAAAGACGGTTCTCTACTTTATTCTCAGTAAGGAATCTCTTTGTATCTTCAGAAATGGAATCCATATCGCCCCACACCATATCAGGAACGATACTGTAAGGGACCAGGGCATCCGCGCCGCTGTCCGCACAGATGATCTTCTCTGCTTCAGACAGTGCAGGAAGCAGAGTGGAAAGATCTTTATTCGGACCTCCCGCGATTACAACATAACACACGAGCGAAGCTCCTTGATCGCTTTCACATGATCGTTATTGGAAAACACCGCAGAACCCGCGACAAGATAAGATGCGCCTGCATTAACGACACGGGGCGCAGTCTCAATACAGATACCGCCATCTACGGAGATCACCGTGTCTGCGTTATTCTCATCGATGACCTTACGGACTGCGGCGATCCTTTCGAGAGATTCCTCCATGAAGTGCTGGCCGCCGAAACCCGGACGGACAGACATGACCAGTACCAGATCACACTTGGTCACATATGGCAGGACCTTTTCGATCGGGGTATCCGGATGGATCGAGATACCTGCTCTCTTTCCAAGCTTACGGATCGCAGTTATCGCCTCATCAGGATCATCTACCGTCTCTACATGGAACGTCAGCATATCAGCACCGGCATCGGCGAACGGCTTAAAGAAATCCAGAGGATTTGTCACCATGAGATGCACATCGAATACCATGTTAGTGCTTTTACGGATGGACTCAACGATCGGGACACCGAAAGTAAGGTTAGGTACATAATGGCCATCCATAACATCGATATGAAGATAGGACGTCTCTTTCGCGACTTCCGCGATCTCCTCGTTAAGACGGCCGCAATCTGCTGCCAGTATAGACGGCGCGATCACTACATCATTCATCTTCCAAAACCTTCCTTCTATTTCCCGTATTTCTTCGAATTTACCAATATTATATCCAAAAACTCACGATATCGCGCAAGTCTTCCCTCGGAAATTCCACTTTCTTCGATCCGGCATCCCAGTTCACCGGTATGACGGCAATCCTGGAACCTGCACTTCCCCGCTATACGAAGGAGTTCAGGATATCCTTCGATAAGATCGGCTTCCTCGATACCGATGCGGTCAACATCCAGGGACGAAAAACCGGGAGTATCGATAAGGAATCCTCCACGGAACGGGAACAGTTCCACATGGCGTGTGGTATGCTTTCCTCTTTTCAGACGTTCACTGATATCTCCGACCTCGATATGATCCATACCGGTAAGTCTGTGACAGAGCGTGGACTTTCCAACACCGGACTGCCCTGCGACACCTACAGTATGTCCTTCGAAGATCTTCTGGATCTGTTCATCCGGAAGCATCTCCTCCTGCGAGGATTCTACTACATGAAAGCCCGCATCGGAATACTCTTTGATCAGAGTATCTGCTTTTTCGCGGGAAAGGTCCGTCTTCGTAAGCCAGATAAGAGGCTCAATATCGAGCTTGGGACAAAGGATCAGAAGTTTGTCGAGAAGTTTCAGATCAGGCTCGGGATTTGCGGTCGAGACAGCAATGATAAGTACATCGATATTCGCAACACTCGGACGGACGAGAAGGTTTCTTCTCTCCCCGATCGATACTATCGTATACGGAATATCCGGATCGCCCGAAGGTTCTACTTCGCAGAAATCGCCGACGGTCGGGATAACTTTCCTGTTACGGAAGATCCCGCGCGGTTTCGCAAACACAGACTCACCATTATCCAGCAGGATCGTATAGGATCCTCCAATGCCCTTGGTGATGCGTCCGCTCTTCGGTTGTTTCACTTCTTCTGCCGTAATACCCCTTGCCTCTCTTTAAAACAACTTCGCAAATGTATCCTTATATGATGATCAGCCCTGCTGTTGCTGATCCGGAGTCGACGGCGGCGTCACAGCTGTCGGGTCATCATGAGATGACGGTGGTGGCGGCGGTGGTACCGGAGTCGGCGTAGGTGTAGGTGTCGGAGTTGGTGTCGGAGTCGGTGTCTGGGTCGGCGTAGGCTCAAAGACAGCCGTCAGAGAAATATCCTTCTCCGGCATAATGAATGTATATGTCGAGTTATAACTGATCGGAACTCCACTCTCATCAACCCATGCGACGAACTGATAACCGATGCTCGGCACAGCAGAGATCGTAACGGCGGAATTGGTCGGATAAACACCATCGCCTCCGACAGAACCCTGTCCCTGCGCAGTCAACTGTACAGTATAACCGATGATCTCCGGAGTCGGAGTCGGTGTACCGCCTCTGGCAACGTCTTCAGCATTACCAACATAGATACGGATCGCAGACTTTCTCTGGACCTTAGTTCCGGGCGTCGGGTCAGTAAGCATAACAAACAGATCCTTATCACCCAGGCCCTGTGCCTGAAGCTCAGGACTCATCTCAATATCCTGAAGAACAAGACCTGCTTCATCAATTGCTTTTCTAGCATCCTCAAGATTCATCTTCAGGATATTCGGAACTTCGATCTCCGAAGACTGCTGGCTGAAGATGATCGTAATATCCGCGTTAGGTTTTACTTTAGTACCTGCCGGCGGGTCAGTACGGATGACAAGACCCGGCTCCATCGAGTCACTGATCTCCGGACGGGCATTAACATTAAAGCCGTCTACCTTCAGGGCCTCAAAAGCTTCGTCCCATTTTATGTTGGAATAGTCTTTGAGTTCAACATCATCCGGTGCTTTACTTACAGTGAGGATGAGAACATTAACAGAACTGTTATTTCTCATCTCCATACCTTCCTGAATATTCTGCTTAACAACGATATTCGGGGCATAGTCGGTACGGACTTCATACTCGATCTTAAATGTGGTGAATCCATGCTCCTGGAAGCTCTGCTGCACTTCTACGATCGTCTTACCGACATAATCCTGTACGATAAAGACACTCTGAGTCTCCTGCTTAACGGACTTCTTAAGTGTATCGGTCACAAGATAGGTAAGACCGATAAGGATACCGATGATCAGAACGACAACAATGATAACGATCAGGTTATCCTTCCATCTGGATCTTCTTCTGGTCTTGATCGAACGCTCGATATCCTTGAGCTTGCCATAGTTTGGCTCCTGACGGATGACCGGGGTCACGCCGGTAACATCGACCGGCTCCTTCGGTGCTTCCGCATTAGAGTCAACGATACCATAGGAACCGTTCGGGTCGACCATAAGGGCATCCAGCTCCGTAACCATCTCACGGATGGACTTATAGCGGAGTTTCGGATCCTTCTGCATCGCCTTCTGGATGATCGCATCAAGGCCCTGCGGAATGCCCGGAACGAAGTTCGAAGCATACGGTGCCGGCTCCTGAAGATGTTTCACTGCGATCGCTACAGAGTTTTCACCATCGAAAGGAACTCGTCCGGTGACCATCTCGAAGAGGGTAACACCGAGAGAGTAGATATCGGAACTCGGGCTGACGATACCGCCTCTCGCCTGCTCCGGCGAGAAATAATGTACGGAACCGAGCGCACCGCCCGATGTAAGTGTGATCGTATGATTGGTAGACGCATGCGCGATACCGAAGTCAGTCACCTTCGCGATACGGTCACGTGTGATCAGGATGTTATGCGGCTTGATATCTCTGTGAACGATGCCGTTCTGATGTGCCGTGTCCAGAGCCATACCGACCTGAATAACGATCGGGACCGCTACTTTCCAGTCAAGATGACCATTCTGAAGGATCATGTCCTTAACTGTGATACCTTCAACATACTCCTGGACCATGTAACGGATGCTGCCTTCCTGGCCTACACCGAATACATGAACGATATTCGCGTGGGAAAGAGACGAAGCTGCCTTCGCCTCAGTATCAAAACGCTTAATAAACTCAACGTTGGAGGCGAATTCCTGCTTCAGGATCTTGATCGCAACATTCATGCCGGAAGACAGGTCTGCTGCAAGATATACATCTGCCATACCGCCACTTCCGATCAGTTTAATGATCCTGTATCGTCCGCCTAATATCATGCCCTCAGGGCTCATTGTCGCACTCATGTTTTCTCCTTACCTTTGCGGGTCTCACACTCCGCCAAGATCATCGATATATTATCCGGAGCACCGGCCGCGTCAGCCAGGTCCTTCAGCAGCTGCAAACAATAGTTAAGATCCTTATGTTTACGCAGCACAGCTCTTATAGTCTTATCTTCTACACAACTGTATAGACCATCTGAACATAAAAGTATAACATCTCCGTTGCTAATTTCAACCGAGAAGGTGTCAGGCTTAACATACTCATTGACTCCGAGGGATCGGAGAAGGACGTGTCTCTTAGGATGACTTCTGGCCTCTTCCGGTGTGATCATACCCTTTTCGACCATTCTCTGGACCAGCGTATGGTCAGTGGTCAGGGTCTTCATCTTCTGTCCATGCAGAAGATACGCACGGCAGTCACCGATATGGGAAATATACAGCGTTTTATCACGAAGAACCGCGACTGTCAGGGTCGTACCCATACCGCGGTAACGGAAGCTTCCAAGAGAAGCGAGATATACTTTTACATTTGCTTTTTCCAGGGTAAAAGCCAGAAGTTTCATTAACTTCTGGGCATCATCCGCCTCGAAGAGATATTCGTTCAGAGACTGTTCGACATATTCGACTGCCGTCTTGCTCGCCAGTTCACCGGCCGCATGACCGCCCATGCCGTCCGCGATGACGAAGCACTCGTCCTTTCCCACGGAAAACACAGAAAGACAATCTTCATTGTTGGTGCGTACCAGACCTCTGTCGGATACACTCACTACTTTCATGTCAGTTTCTTCTCCTGCAGGCCTCTGCGCAACTGTCCGCAGGCGGCCATGATATCCGTACCCATCTCACGTCTAAGGGTCACGGTCATTCCGTTCTTTTCGAGAAGATCCTGGAACGCACGGACCGATCCGGGTTTGCTTCTCTTAAATGGGCTGCCGTCAAACTCGTTGGCGGCGATCAGATTGATATGGCAGTGGATCCCCTTAAGTACGCGACAAAGCTCCCTTGCGCACTCAGGTGTATCATTGACACCGTCGAACAGTGAATACTCGAAAGTGATCCTTCGGTTCGTATTTTTCTCATAAGTCCGGCACGCGTCCAAAAGCTCAGAAAGGCTGTATTTGTTCGCGATCGGCATGATGCTCTTACGAAGCTCATCGTTCGGCGCATGTAGAGATACAGACAGATTCACCTGCATATCGATCAAAGAAAATTGTACCATTTGCGGTACAAGTCCGCAAGTTGACACGGTGATGTGTCTAGCGCCCAGATTCAAGCCTTTTTCGTCATTTGCGAGGTTCAGGAAACCGATCAGCTCGTCATAGTTGTCGAAGGGCTCTCCAATGCCCATAACTACGACGCTGTGGATCCTTTCTCCGGCAAAAGCACCCGCAAGCAAAACCTGACCTAACATTTCACCTCTGGTAAGAGATCTTCCGAAGCCTGCGTGAGCGGATGCACAGAACCTGCATCCCATCTTGCAGCCGGCCTGCGAGGAAATACAGATCGACAGGCCAGTCTTATAACGCATAAGAACAGTCTCGACACAGTGTCCGTCATAGAGGCGGAAGACGAACTTCTGAGTACCGTCGATCTCGGAGACCAGATGCTTTTCGATGCTCATGCTGTCACAGACAAAGTCTTCGCGAAGCGCGGATTTGATGTTTCCCGGAACATTACTCATCTTCTCCATGTCCAGAACACCCTTGGTGTACCAGGAATAGATCTGGGAAGCGCGGAATTTCGGAAAGCCCTTCTCCTTCACATATTCTTCCCATGCCGGAAGATCAAGATCGAGTACAAATCGTTTATCCATCAGAGTTTCCTCCTCATCTTCGCGATAAAGAAGCCATCCATACCTTCTTCATCCGGAAGTATTGTCATTTTACCTTCTTTAGCACTTTCGAGCAGACGCGTGTTCTTCTTGAGTTCCTCAGGCAGGAGTCCGTCAAAGGGGACACACTCAAATTCAGGATGTCCTTCGAGGAAAGCACTGACCTGAAGCTCATTCTCATTCGGGTTTACGGTGCAGGTACTGTACACCAGACAGCCGCCTTCACGTACACGGAGACTGCTGTTCTCCAGGATCTCTTTCTGCACCTCGACCAGTGACTGCATCTTCTCATAGGTCATCGTCAGACGTATATCGGGTTTTCTGTGAAGAAGTCCTAAGCCGCTGCACGGCACATCACAGAGTACAAGGTCATACGAAGGAAGCAGTTTCTCCTTCTCATCCTTCAGGAATGTAGCATCGTAGTGCAATGTCGAGATTGATGAAAGTCCGAGTCTTTCCGCTGTTTCATCGACCATCCTGAGTCTCACGTCACTCGCATCGAGTGCATCGATATGTCCCTGACCATTCATCAGTTCAGCCAGATGACAGGTCTTTCCGCCCGGCGCGCTGCACGTATCCAGGATATTCCAGGAAGGATCGGGATCACAGATCACACCGACCAGCATGGCCGACAGGCTCTGCACTGAGAAAAGGCCTTTCTGATAGCTTTCAGATCCTGAAATATCCATACGGTTACCGTCAAGGACAAGTGCTTTTGCATAAAGAGGATCACGGGAAACCCGAAGCCCTTCTTTATCAAGAGCACTGATCAGGTCATTCTCATCTTTCACGACGTGGTAATTGGGACGCAGATCGACCTTCGGGATCGAAAGATACGCCTCCATGATCCTCTCCGCCTTTTCCCTGCCGTACCATTTGATGAAGCATCCGGCGATCTCGCTCTTCAGTGAATAGCGTATGTCAGCTTTCTTCGCCGGGATATTCTCGAGTGCCGATCTTCCCTCCTTGGAAAGCTTGCGGAGCACGGCATTCACCATGGTCTCGGCACCGGTAGGACATACTTCTCTGGCGAGATCCACAGTCGCAGACACCGCCGCGTATTCTTTTACACCATATGCGAAAAGCACCTGCCACGCGCCCATGCGAAGACATGTGCGGACAGATGCGTCAAGTTTGCCAAGTTCTTTTCGGAGATAAGGAGCCAGCATCGCGTCGATCGTATACATTCTCGTGATCGTTCCATATACCATCGCGGTAACGAAAGAACGGTCCTGTTCCGACATTCCCGATCCTGCCAGTTCCTGTTTAAGGACAAGATTAGAATAGCCCTGATTCTCCAGGACTTCCAGCAGACAGCGGTACGCTGTATTTCTGGCTTCGTCCTGACGTGGAGGCATTATTCTTCGTCCTCCATCTTCGCGCCGACTTCAAAATTGTGTGCGCAGTCGATCGCCTTCATGCGCTTTCCGGAAGCAGGCTGGAGTTCCAGAAGAAGGAGCGGCGCATCCTGGCACATAACAGCCAGGGTTCCTTTCTTTCCGTAGATAACGGTACCCGGAACCGGGTCACCATGCTGTTCACGGTAATTGGTAAGCAGCGTATCATCAGCCGCCGGCATAGCATCGTAGATTTTAAGCTTACCGCCCTTCCACATCGTGGATGCTCCCGGCCAGGAAGACAGCGCTCTGACCTGAGCGGCAATGGACGAACATGTATTGTTCCATCTGATCTTGCCCTGATCCTTTAAGATCGGCGGAGACATCGTTGCTTCATCTTCATTCTGCGGAACCGGCTTGACCGTTCCGTCGATATATCCCGGAAGTGTACGGATCAGAAGGTCCGCACCGAGATCCGCAAGCTGCGCCATCAGTTCTGGCGTATGCACTCTCGGATCGATCGTGATCGCTTCCTGTGTCAGGATATCACCGGTATCCATTCCGACGTCCATCTTCATGATCGTAACGCCGGTCTTCTCGTCTTCATTCAGGATCGACCACTGTACAGGCGCGGCACCACGGTACTTCGGAAGCAGGGAACCATGAACATTGACACATTCGTACTTCGGAAGCTCGAGCATTTCCTTCGGCAGGATCTTGCCATAAGCAGCGGTAATGATCAGATCCGGTTCGACCGATCTGATCTTTTCAAGTGCTTCGGGTGTTCTAAGAGAGTTCGGCTGATAGACCTCGATACCTCTCTTCTCAGCTTCCACCTTCGCAGGCGGAGCCGTCAGGATCATCTTGCGGCCGACCGGCTTATCCGGCTGGGTCACCACAAGGACTACATCATAGTTTTCATCACACAGACGTGAAAGCACTGTCGCCGCGAGTTCCGGCGTTCCCATAAAGACAATTCGCATATTACTCTTCTTCTTCTCCGTCCTCGAGATCTTCCTCTTCTACTTCAACGACCTTATCGACGAAGAGGATACCATCCAGATGATCGTATTCATGGCAGATGCAGATCGCCAGAAGGCCTGTGGCCTCCATATCGAACCACTCACCGTTACGGTCCTGGGCACGTACGCGGATACGCTCCGGACGCTCTACATAACCGTTCTTACCCGGGCAGGAAAGACAGCCCTCACAGAAAAGAGTGGAGCCTTCTCTCTCATAGATCTCCGGATTGATGAACTCGAGTTTGCCGGATTCTTCTCCAACATCTACCACAAAGATACGGCGCAGGATACCAACCTGAACCGCCGCGATACCGATGCCACGGTTCTCGAAGTACATCGTCTCGGCCATATCATCCAGAAGTATATGAAGTCTTTCATCAAATTTTTCAACGGGACGGGACTTTTTCCGAAGGATCGGATCACCCTCCACTACGATCTCACGCAATGCCATGATTCTTTCTCCTCATGAAGTATGATTATACATTTTACCACATCGCGTCGATATCCGTAGCGATGGAATAGCCATATCCGGCGTATGCCTGCTGGAGTTTTGTAAAACCGTCAGACAGAAGTCCCTTATTCTTCGCGCGGACTACGATCTGATAGCGGTATCTGTTCAGAAGTCTCGGGATCCCGGCAGGACACGGACCTAAGATCATCATGTCATCACCTAAGTTGGCAGCCATCTCACGGAGTGTGCCTGCGACCATATTGGCCTGCATCGCGCAAGCCTGCTCATTCTCATGAGTGATCATGATGCCGCCGATTGCCTTAAAAGGCGGATAGGACAGCTGTTCCCTGTACTTGATCTCACTTTCGAAGAAGCGTTCGTAATCCTGTGTTGCCGCGAAGGAATATATCTCGGAGTCCGGAGAAAGCGTCTGGATAAAGACATGACCCGGAACATCTCCTCTTCCCGCTCTTCCGCTGATCTGGGCCAGTAATTGAAAAGCTCTTTCCCTCGCGCGGTAATCGCTCTGCCAGAGCACGCTGTCCGCACCGAGGATACCAACCACGGAAACTTTCGGGAAATCATGACCTTTAGCGATCATCTGCGTACCGACAAGGATATCGGCCTCGTGATCACGGAATGCGGATAAGATCTTCTCATGCGCGCCACGATAGGATGTCGTGTCCTGATCCATGCGGATGACACGTGCATTCGGGAAGTCTTCCGCCGACCAGTCTTCGAGCTTTTGTACACCATCACCGCGCACGGAAAGATAGTCACTTTCACAGTACGGACATGTATCCGGCTGCGGTATGACCTTACCGCAGTAATGGCAGATCAGCAGTTTATGCCTGCCCATTGTTTTCGTATGAAGTGTCATCGGAACATCACAGTCAGGACAGCGGATCATCGAACGGCAGGATGTGCAGTAGACATTCTGCGAGAAGCCTCTTCTGTTCAGAAGAAGCATGACCTGTTCATCGCGTGATAGTGCTTCTTTCATGGCAGTATAAAGTTTACGGCTGAACATGGAAGTATTCTTCGCCGCATGCTCTTCCTGCATATCAATGATATCGACTTTCGGAAGGACCGCGCCGCTCACCGCACGTTTCTTCAACTGAAGCAGCTGGATGTATCCGAGCTTGGCCGCATAGAAAGTTTCCACAGACGGTGTCGCGGATCCGAGAAGAAGCTTGATCCCTGCTTTATTGGCACGGAATCTGGCGACATCACGAGCCGAATATCTCAGCATCGTATCTGCCTTATATGACGAGTCATGTTCCTCATCGATAATGATCAGTTTCAGATTCTGGATCGGCGCGAAAACTGCGGATCTTGCGCCGACAACGATATTCACTTCACCTCTCTGGATCATCTTCCAGGAGTCATATCTTTCTTTCGCTGTCATGCGGCTGTGAAGCACAGCGATCCCCGTCGGGAAATGCGCGCGTATGCGTGCCACGGTCTGTGGTGTAAGCGAGATCTCCGGCACAAGGTAAAGAACACTTCCGCCTTCTTTCAGGATCTGCTCCGTGATACGAAGATACACTTCCGTCTTTCCGCTTCCGGTCACACCGAAAAGCAGGAACTCCTTTTTCCCCGGAGTATTTACAACAGCATCGACTGCCGCCTGCTGCTCGTCATTCAGTTCAACACCGATTCCGGATACTTCATGTATCTCTTCTTCTGTTTTCTCTTTGTTCTGAAGTTCCTCCGCGGTAAACTTCACGGAACGGATCTTCACGAGTCCGTTCTTCGCGAGCGTATCGATCGGTGATCGACTGATCGACAGTTCCTGCATAAGATCCGCGAGTGTGATCTCCTCGACATCGAGGAGCCATTCGAGAGCACGGATCTGCTGGATCGAGCCGACAGCTTCGCTTTCCAGCGCTTCCCTCGCCAGTTCTTCAGATACGAGAGATACGACCAGCTGCGATCTTCCTGTACGCTTAGTGACCAGCGCAGGCACCATCTGATGCATCGCCGAACCATATGTGCACGCGTAACGTTTAACAACGAACTTCAGGATCTCCAGCTGTTCAGCGTTGAGTACAGGTTCTTCCTCGACCAGGGAATCTATCGTTTTGAGTTTATAGTTTGAATCGGATGTCTCTTTCAGTTTCAGGACCAGTGCGACCTCCGCCCGGTTCCCCTTTCCGAAAAGCACTCGCACATACTGACCTTCCCGGATCTTCCCATGAAGTTCTTCCGGGACCAGATAATCGTAGATCTTATTGGTCTGCCATACGCAGTCGCGCAGGACTACTTGTGCGATCATGGCTTCTCCTTTCTAAGGATCATCTTCAAGGCCGGTACATATCTTACATCAAGTCAAACAGATCGAGCTGACGTGATCTCGGGAACTGCTGGATCAGTCCTTCTTCCTCCAGTTTCTTCATCGCCGAAGGACCGAGATGAGCCCGCTCCTGCAGATCTTCCTGGGTTGTGAACGGACGTTCATTCCTTGCCTGGACGATACCCTCTGCCATCGATGTACTGATCGAAGGGATGACGTTAAACGGAGGCAGGATCTTACCCTTCTCCAGCTTAATAAACTTCACCGCGTCCGATTTCGTAAGATCATATGGTACGAATGAGATACCACGCAGATACATCTCCTCAACAAGCTCACAGAGATAGTACAGTGATTTCTCATTTGGCTTACGTCTCTGAAGACCATTGTCGAGTTCCAGTCTCTTCGCCGTGACATATTCAATACCCTTACACAGAAGGTCTCCATCAAATTCATCCGCACGGATCGTAAAGAACGCGCAGTAATACTCTTCCGGATAGTTGACCTTGAACCACGCGATACGCAGTGCGGAGATCGCGTATGCCGCGGCGTGTGCTTTCGGGAACATGTACTTGATCTTATTACAGGATTCGATATACCAGTCCGGTACACCATGCTCCTGCATGTGCTGTTTATAGTCAGGCCATCTTGGCTCTTTACCCTTCGCGACCTTACCTTTACGGACAGCCTCCATGATATCGAAAGCTTCTTTGTTCGGAAGGCCCCAGTAGATCAGTCTCGTCATGATCGAGTCACGGCATCCGATAACGGTCTCAAGTGTACATGTGCCGTTGCGGATCAGATCCTGCGCGTTACCGTTCCATACGTCTGTACCATGGGAAAGACCCATCAGCTGAACCAGATCGTAGAAACGGGACGGCTGTGTCTCCTTGATCATCTCACGTGCCATCTTGGTTCCGAGCTCCGGAAGACCGAGTGTCGCGGCTCCTGCCGGAGAAGTTCCATCCGGAATACCAAGTGCTTCTGTCGATGTAAACAGAGACATGACCTTCGGATCCGGGATCGGGATATCATGAACATCTACACCCGTCAGGTCAGTAAGCATACGGATCATGGTCGGGTCATCATGACCGAGGATATCGAGTTTTAAGATCGTATCATGCAAAGCGTTAAAGTCATAATGCGTAGTTGTGATACCACAGTCGAGTTTATTCGCCGGATGCTGTACCGGAGTAAACTCATAGATATCCATCTCTTTCGGAAGAACGACGATACCGCCCGGATGCTGTCCGGTCGTTCTCTTAACACCGATCAGGCCGGATGCACGGCGGTTCAGTTCGGCAGCTGTCACATTCTCGCCCTTCGCGTCACAAATGTTCTTTACGAGCGCGATTGCGTTCTTATCTGCGAAACATCCGATCGTTCCGGCACGGAAGGTATGGTGCTTTCCGAAAAGCTCTTCAACATATTTATGGGCGCGCGGCTGATATTCACCTGAGAAGTTCAGGTCGATATCAGGCTGTTTGTCTCCGTAGAATCCGAGGAACGTCTCGAACGGGATATCCTGTCCGTCGGAGAGCATCATCGTGCCGCACTTCGGGCACGGCTCCTGCGGAAGGTCATATCCGGAACCGTATTTACCGGTCAGGTCAAATTCAGAATACTTACACTTCGGACATCTTCTATGAGGTGCCAGCGGATTGACTTCAGAGATACCGGACAAAGTCGCAACCAGCGAAGATCCTACAGATCCTCGAGAACCTACGACGTATCCGTCAGAGTTTGACTTTCCTACCAGCTTATACGCGATGTAGTACATGATGGAATAGCCGTTACCGATGATACTGTTCAGTTCCTTATCGACACGGTCCTGAACGATCTTCGGAACCTCACCCTCATGCTCATACATCTCTTTCATAGTCTTATTTACGATCGCACGCAGATCATCCGGTGCGGACAAAATGACCGGCGGATATGTGCCGTCCGGGAACGGTTTGATATCGTCTCTTACCAGTTCGGCGATACCTCTCGGCGCGTAGATGACGACTTCCTTTGCGCGCTCCTCACCGAGATACGAAAATTCCTCGAGCATTTCATCTGTCGTACGGAAGTAGAGATCGCTCTGGAGCTCCGCGTCCTTAAAGCCCATATCCATCAGCATGTACTTTCTGTACTCGCCGTCTTTCTTATCGAGGAAGTGTGCGTCTGTTGTCGCGCAGCAAGGCTTTTCAACACGCTCAGCCATGATCGAGATGATCTTATTGATGTTGATCAGGTCTTCTCGCGTGCGAAGTCCGGAATCCTCTTCACGCAGATAAAATTCGTTATTACAGATCGGCTGGATCTCGAAGTAATCATACAGACGGATCATTCTGTTAAAATTCGAATCCGAACTTAAGAACTCGAGTGTCTTATCGAGATTATTACCATTCGCGATATACGCCTGATGAACAGCTCTAAAGATCTGTCCACGTTCGCAGGCGCCACCGACGATAATACCGGCACCTAAGTAGCGTACTTCCGACTTCGGAATACGCGGGCGCATGGAAAAATACTCAGTGTGACCTTCCGAGACGATACGGTACAGATTATAAAGACCGAGTGTATCTTTTACGAGGAAGATGATGTGATACGAAGGAGTCTTTCTCTTCGTTACTTCTTCCTTCGGCAACATACCTACATGAGCATTCATCTGCTTGCAGGAAGTGAAACCGAAGTCCTTGATGCACCGCAGAAGGATCGCGGCAGACGCACGGCAGTCACCCATTGCTCTGTGCTCGGATTCGTTCACGATACCCAGGAACTCACAGGCATCTTTCAGGTTATGCTTCGGCATATCCGGATACAGGAACGTCACCGCAGATACAGTATCGATCTCCGGCTGATAGAACTTCACACGGTACGGATGGTGCTTCTCTTCATCGAGCTGCTCAATATCGATCTGGAATCCCGCCTCACGGATAAATCCCATGTCAAAGAAAACGTTATGGCCGACAAGAATATCTTCCTTCTTCAGAAATTCCGCCAGCTTAGTTACCGCTTCAAAAGGTGTCGGTGCGCCTTCGATCATCTCTTCCGTAATTCCGGTAAGTTCTTTTGCCTTATCGGAGATCGGGACACCCGGATCTACCATAGTGGTAAATACACCTGTCTCCTTATATTCGCCGTTCTCATCTTTCTCATAACGGATCGCAGCGATCTCGAGAAGTCCTTCCTTCGTGCAGTCGAGACCGGTCGTCTCTACATCTATCGCGACAAAAGAATCGAGAGAGATATCATCCTCTCCGATATGGTATGCGATACAGTTTCCATCATCGACAAGGTAACCCTCCATGCCGAAGATCAGTTTAAAGCCGGGGACTTCGCCCTTCTTCTTACAATCCTTATAGGCAGCGAACGCATCGTTAAAGCCCTGTACGACACCGTGGTCAGTGATCGCACATGCCGGATGGCCCATACGGTAAGCCGTCTTGATCAGATCCTTCGGCTCGATGACTGCATCCTTCTCACTCATCTTCGTATGGGCGTGCAGTTCGATACGCTTCTCATCCGCCAGATCCTTTCGTTTCTTCGGAGCATCCGCTACATAGAAGCCCTTAACAGTCGCGTTGATCTGACCGTCAAACTTACTGTATCCGAGCGTCGCGCATACGCCGACATAACCGCCCTTTCCGAATTTATCGTTCAGGAGGTCCGCATCCTTCGGCGACGGGAAGAAAACACAGTCGACCGCATACGTATCATCCGAAAGGAAGAACTTGAAAAGGATCATGTTCTTATTCTTGCCGACGAGACGCTGGGACTCGGTATCGATCTGGATCTCACCTTCAAGACGGATAAGTGTATCCTGGGAGATCTCATTACTTCCCGACTTGGAGATCGCGTCCTTGATCTTATACTTACGGGCAGACATATCGTTGAAGCCCCAGATGGACGCACCGGATTCAGATGCGTCTTCAAACTTCTGGCCACGGCGGAATTCCGCCTTCTTTTCCTGCTTGATATGCTGCTTCTCAACGATCGACTTATACTCCCATGAACCCTTGTTCATATCCGGAGTGATCGTCTCCTGCTTCTTTCCTTTACCGGAATCCGCGTCTTTTATATGTTCAGAAGGCTTCGAGTCCGAAGTGATCGCTTCATCTACCTGCGACTGGGCATGCTTCGCGGCGCGCTCACGCATGCGGTTCAGGAAGTAATCCGGGTCTGTAGAAGCCGACGTATCCGGCGGGTTATATTCATAATTGATATCCCACTTTTTCAGAAGATATGTTGTTGTGAAGTCGTTTATAAAAGCACTGATGCCGTCTTTGACTTCATCCGCGAGCTGTGTCTGAAGAAGGACACGGACAGAATCATCCTGCGGGATCATCTCGTCGATGCAGGAACCGAAACCTGTTTTGGTATTCATGACCCATAAGAGCCAGTCCATGACAGCAGGCATGCTCTGTTTTCCGTAATCACTTGAGATATTTGAAATGAAGATACGGACATGGGAAAGGTGCAGTACCATCTTCAGGTACTGTTCCAGTGCTTTTAGAGCACGCTTCGACGTGATGGGACCTGTAAGCTCGATTCTGAGCTCCATGCCCTCAAACCGTTCGTCGATGCGGATCTCCTGCACCTCACTTGGTATAGCTTTAGCGATCTTCGCCAGATCCTGATCCTGCGAAGCCTGCAAAGCAAACTCATATAATGTCATTTCCCTCGTATCCTTCCGAAGACCGTAAAACGGTCATAATAGTTAAGCATTCATCTCTTCGATGGTTTGAAGAAGAACGTCCACAGCTTTGTCTTTCTCGACTTTGCAGACCGGAACACCCTTTTTAAAGAGCAGGAATTCATCGACTCCGCCGGCAATACCGACATCCGCTTCCCTGGCTTCACCGGGGCCGTTTACGGCACATCCCATAACAGCGACCGTCATATCGTAAGGAAGATCACGAATGCGGCTTTCTACTTCTTTTGCGACCTCGATCAGAGGCACCTGGGTACGTCCGCATGTCGGACATGAAACCAGTCTCATTCCGCCTGTACGAAGGCCCAGCGAGCGCAGGATCGAAATGCCTGCGTATACTTCTTCTTTCGGTTCGTCAGTAAGGCTGACACGGATCGTATCGCCGATGCCTTCGGAAAGAAGAGCTCCGATACCTACACTGGATCGGATGATACCTTCGCGGAGAGTTCCTGCTTCCGTTACGCCTACGTGGAACGGATACGGTACCTGATCACGAAGGAGGCGGTAGCTCTCGATCGTCAGTACCGGATCGGAAGACTTCATGCTGACTACGATATCCTCGAATCCGCAGTCCTCAAGGATACGGATCGATGAAAGAGCACTCTGGGAAAGAGAATCCGCATTCACTCCGCCATACTTCTCGAGCATATCTTTACCGATCGAACCGGAGTTTACACCGACACGGATCGGGATATTTCTTTCTTTTGCCAGGTCAGCGACTGCTTTGACACGGTCAAGACCACCGATATTACCTGGATTGATACGGATCTTGGATGCACCGTTTTTAATAGATTCCAGTGCCAGACGGTAGTCAAAGTGAATATCGGCAACGACCGGAAGAGGACTTCTCTTTGTGATCTCAGAGAGTGCCTCAGCCGCTTCCATATTCAGGATCGCGACACGTGTAATGTCGCAGCCGGCATTCTTCAATTCCTCGATCTGTCTGAGTGTCGACTCGACATCACGGGTATCCGTGTTATTCATGGACTGGATCGCAACAGGAGCGTCTCCGCCGACATATACACCACCGATATTTACTTTTCTTGTTGGATAACGTGTTAACATTCAGATCACCTCGATAGACGTATGATATCGGACACAAGAGCAAATATGACCAGTCCAATGATCATGACAAAACCGATCACATTGATGATCTGTTCCGATTTTCTGGATAATTTCTTACCACGGACCATTTCCACTACAGTAAGTACGATAGCATTACCATCAAGGCCCGGGATCGGGAGCATATTTGTGAATGCGAGACCAACAGAGATACCGCCAAGAAGTATCAGGAGCATCTCGATCTTCTCACTGCTGTCCGCTTCTTTATCATCCACTACATCCGAAACGACGGATGCAATACCGACCGGGCCGGATACGACATCATACGCAGGGACAGATCCGGTAAAGACCTGAGCGATCGCATCTATGGAAATACGGACAAATGCGATCGGGAAAACCACAGCTTCATGCAGGCACGCGAAGAAGCCTTCACCGTCTTTGAGGTAAATTCCTCGGAGGTTCGCGGACTTGATCATCGTAGCTTTCATCTGAAGGGTCATCTCTTCCCCTCCGCGGATCAGACGGATATTCAGTATTTCACCCTTGGAGTTTCTGACAAGATCAGAGATCGACGGGTCAGTTACCGGAACATCATTTACAGACAGTACCGAGTCTCCGGCTTTCAAGACCGGATTTCCTTCATTCTGCTGCTCATCAACAGACGTGATCTTCCATCCGCCGTTCTCATCGAATTGCGCATAGTGAGTAATACCGAGCATATACTGTTCCGTTATCTCAGGAACCAGAACGACTTCATACTTCTCACCGGTCCTCGCAGACTTCATCTTCAGTGTGACTTCATCAACATTACTAACCTTGCCGAGATAATAGGAAAGGTCCATCTGACAGAATACTCTCTGTCCGTTGAACTCAATGATCGTATCGCCTTCCTCGATCTGATGAGTCGCGGCGACCTGCGTACCTTCGAGTACGATATCCTGTTTCAGTTCCAGGAAGCCGAACTTCGAGAAACAGATCATAAAGATAATGATACCGAGAATTACATTCATCGCAGGACCGGCAAGCGAAACCAGAAGGCGCTTCCAGCGTGCCTGATTGATCAGGTTCTCCGGATTATCATCCTTAAGTTCACCGGTCTCTTCATCGATCTCCGAGAAACGTACATACGCGCCAAGAGGGATCAGTCGGATATAGTATTCGATGTCCTTTCTCTTCCACGAGAAAAGCTTCGGACCGACAAAGATGGATAATTCATATACCTTGATCTTCAGAAGTCTGGCCACAAGGAAATGACCGATCTCATGAACGGCAGCCAGAATTCCTAAACCTAATATGCAGATGACAAGACTTAAAGGCGACATGCTTCTTTAGTGACTCACTTTCTAAGTTCTTGAGTGATCAGTCTCGCCCACTCATCTACAGCGAAGATCTCAGAAAGGGATGGATTCTGAGTCACACCATCTCTTTCATGTCTTTCCATAACACGATAGACTGTCTTCTCAATATCGAGGAACGCTGCTTTTCCGGCAAGATAATCAGCTACAACAACTTCATTGGCGGCATTCATCGCGGCCGGGAGTGTGCCGCCGACTTTACCTGCATGATAAGCGGCATCAACCAGGCGGAATACCTGACGGTTACATGGCTCGAATGTGAGTGTTCCCGTCTGCTCGTCAAAGGGTGAGAACGGACGGCAGATGCCCAGGCTTCTTTCCGGATAGAAAAGCGCTACCTGGATCGGCATCATCATATTCGGGAATCCGAGCTGGGCAAGAACAGAGCCGTCTGTCAGCTCGACCATAGAATGAACGATGCTCTGCGGATGAACTACGATATCGATCTGCTCGACCGGAACATCGAATAACCAGGATGCTTCAAGAACTTCGAGACCTTTATTCATCATCGAAGCAGAATCGATCGTGACCTTACCGCCCATGTTCCATGTCGGATGATTCATCGTCTCTTCAAGAGTTACATTCTCGAGCTGCTCACGTGTGAATCCGCGGAAAGGTCCGCCGGAAGCAGTAAGAAGGATCTTCTTGAGGGAACCTTTCGGCTGTCCGTTGATGCACTGCCAGATCGCGGAGTGCTCAGAGTCAACAGGAAGGATCTTTACGTTCTTCTGCTTAGCCAGTGGCATAACGATAGAACCCGCAGTTACGAGAGTTTCCTTATTCGCAAGAGCGATATCTTTTCCGGCATGGATCGCCGCGATGATCGGAGAAAGGCCTTTCATACCGACCATAGCACCGACAACACAGTCTACCTTCGGAAGTGTGGCGCAGTGACAATTGCCTTCATCACCGCAGAAGACCTTTACCTTCGAATCACGGGGCAGCATGCGCTGAAGTGTCTCTTTACGCTCTTTTGTCGCAACACTGACGCATACTGGATTAAATACCACGATCTGCTCAAGGAGAAGTTCGATATTATATCCACAGGTCAGTGACGCGATCTTGAATTCTTCGCGGAAATGACGTACTACCTGCAATGTCTGTGTACCGATAGAACCGGTAGAACCTAAAATACAAAGTGTCTTCATATTAACCTCCCCAGACTACGGCATATGCCAGTCCCAGTGCAACCGGCAGTGTGAAAAACGCACTGTCGAATCGGTCCATGATTCCTCCATGTCCCGGCATAAGCTTGCCGAAATCCTTGATTCCGACGAGTCTCTTAATGCTGGACGCCATCCAGTCACCAAGCTGGGACACACAGGAAAGAATAAAACCGAAGATCGCGGCCAGAGTAACGAAAAGCTCGAAAGACATCGTAACTTCCATAACATTGACCATGACAAAAGCGAAGAACAGAGCTGTCAGGATCGCTGTAAAGACAGCTCCGCCGATACAGCCCTCCCAGGTCTTTTTCGGACTGATATGCGGCACAATCTTGTGCTTTCCGAAAAAGGATCCTGTAAAGTAAGCAAAAACATCCGAGATCCACGGCGCGAAAAGACCGATGACCATGAAATACCAGCCATTTGGGATCAAATACATCATGACATGAGCGCACGCGATCGGGAATGACACATATACGATGATCATGGAAGACGCGAATCCGGAACGGATCGCTTCCGGGTTCTCCTTAACAAGAGGCGGAAGCATAGCAGAAATGAAGCAGTAGATCAGAGTGATCAGTGCATAAAGAGTAAATCCCTGAGAAGGAGTTCCCTCCGTCGCCCAGAATACCAGCGGCAGGAAGCCGAGATATCCGCCCAGGACAGTCGCCGGGACAGACATATCTTTCTGCGTATTCTTGGCAGCCTTGATCAGCTCCACCAGTGCGATAGTCGTAACGATAAACGTGAACACCAGAAGGACCGGCGGAACGAAATACGCCGGAATGACCAGTGCAAGCACAGCTACAGTGAAAATGGCTCCTGTTATGATCCTCTGCAACATAAGGTTACTTCTCTTCCTTCTTTTCACGTGTAAGACCGCCAAAACGACGATCTCTCTTTGTATATGCGATCAGTGCGTCCGTAAGTTCTTTCATACCGAAATCCGGCCACAGAACATCCGAGAACCACAATTCGGAATAAGCGCCTTCCCATACAAGGAAGTTCGATGTTCTTTCTTCACCGCTCGGACGAATGATCAGATCCGGATCCGGAACATCAGGAAGATACAGATTCTGCGCGAACATATCCTCTGTGATATCTTCACTCTTGATCTCACCGGAAGCGACCTTATCTGCGAGCTTCTGTGCCGCCTGGATGATCTCACGTCTGCCGCCGTAGTTAAAAGCGACGATAAGTGTCATCTTATCACGGTGCTTACTGCCTTCCTCTGCTCGCTTGCAGACAGCCTGAATATTCTCAGGAAGAGCAGCGATATCACCGGTAAAACGGACGCGGATTCCTTCCGCCTCAAGCTCCGGATCATATCTGTCGAAATACTCGACAAAGAGCTCCATCAGAGCATGAACTTCACTCTCCGGTCTGGACCAGTTCTCCGTAGAAAAAGCATATACGGTCACATACTTGATACCATAGTGGCCGCAGTTCTTACAAAGTGTCTTTAAGTTATCCGCGCCGGCACGATGTCCTGCGGATCTGGGAAGCATACGCTTCTTAGCCCATCTTCCGTTGCCGTCCATAATGACGGCCAGATGGGTAGGGATCTTAAGCTGTGAAGCATCGACTTCAGCAGTTTTTTTCCTTGAAAACAATCCTTTTTTTCCTTCATCGGCAGGACACATATACTTCTCCAAAAAAAGAGGGTGTCTCTAAGATCGATCCCGGAGACAACCCTTGAATTTTCCTCAAATGGTGATCAGATCTCCATAAGATCCTTCTGCTTCGCCTCACAGCACTTATCAACTTCCTTGATATAACGGTCTGTCAGCTTCTGGATCTGCTCCTCGAAATAACCGAGATCGTCATCTGTGAGTTCCTTCTTCTTATTGATTCCACGGTACTTATCAATACCCTCACGACGGATATTGCGGATAGCTACCTTGGACTCTTCACCATACTTCATAACGCTCTTAACGAGTTCCTTACGGCGTTCCTCAGTCAGGATCGGGAATACCAGACGGATCATCTTACCGTCATTACTCGGGTTGATGCCGAGATCAGAGGACTGGATCGCCTTCTCGATCTCCTTAAGCATTGACGGATCCCACGGAGTAAGAGTGATCATTCTCGGCTCCGGAACCTGGATATTCGCTACCGCATTCAGCTGAGACTGAGTGCCATAGTAATCAACTGTGATACGGTCCAGAACATGCGGATTTGCACGTCCGGCACGGATCGCATTGAAGTTCTCCGTCAGATTTGCGATCGTCTTTTTCATCTTATCCTCATAAGAATCAAAAACCTCTTTTGTAATTTCTACCATTGCCATAATCTCAAGCCTCCTTCAATAACGATCTACGATCAGCAAACGATCGTGCCAATATCTTCGCCCAGTACGACCCGGACGATATTTCCCGGATCTTCCATGGAGAATACCATGATCTTCGTATTATTATCGCGGCAGAGCGCTGCTGCCGTAGCATCCATAACCTTAAGGTTCTTCGCAAGGACCTCATCGTGAGAGATCGTCTTATACTTCACGGCATCCGAGTACTTATGCGGATCCTTGTCGTAAACACCGTCGACCATCGTCGCCTTACAGAAGATATCAGCCTCGATCTCGGTCGCACGGAGCGCCGCCCCTGTATCTGTGCTGAAGAACGGGTTACCTGTTCCGCAGGCGAAGATTACGATCCTCTTTTTTTCGAGGTGTCTGACCGCTCTCTTTCTGATATACGGTTCAGCCATCTGACGGACATCTACCGCGGACATAACGCGTGTTACCGCACCTGCCTGCTCCAGAGCGTCAGAGATCGCCAGAGCGTTCATAAGTGTAGCCAGCATACCCATGTGATCCGCGGTTACACGATCCATGTTCTCGCTGGATCTTCCTCTCCAGAAGTTACCGCCACCGACTACTACAGCTACCTCTACACCCAGATCAGCTACATTCTTGATCTCCGCGCAGATACTCTTTACTGTATCATCATCGATTCCGACCTTCTTATCTCCAGCCAGTGCTTCACCACTGATCTTCAGAAGGATCCTTTTATATACAGGCTCACTCATTACCTCTTCCTCCAATATATATACTTAAATCATTTTATCGTTAATTCCAATTTCTGAAAAGACAAAAGACCGATTTTTTCTCTTTTTAGTCTTTTCTTTCGTACTCATTCTTGAAGCACTCTCGGAAACGTCCGGAAAACGAAGGTTCCACACCTGCTGCCCACAGATGCGAACAGTCACCGAACGAGAGCATACGGAACTGCGCGATGCCCTCTCTTCTCTCTTCCGTCACGATCGTGGTAACGGATGTCGGAGCCGCCATCATCGCGTGCCACATGACAAATAACGGAAGATTCAGAAGATATGACATAAGCACGGCTTCGAGTCCAAAATGGCAAAACAGGACGATCGTATCATTATTCGGTTCTACCGCCTTAAACCACTTTCCGTCCTTCTCGTATCCATGCTTTCTCAGAAGCTTGTCAAACTCGGTATATACCCAGTCCAGCTCCTCACGGACATTTGCTTCTTCAAAAGCCGGGTATTCCGTCCATCTATCGCTGTCAAAAGCATACGGCATCTTCATCCAGTCACCGGGTACCCAGTCCCAGGCAACGCCGAGTTTTTCAGGGCGCTGTACTTTCGGGGCAAATTCTCTGAGCCATTCCAGCTCTTCCGCTTCCATGCCCATCTTCTCAAGACAGGGAGCCGCCGTCTGTTTCGCACGGCCCAGAGGGGAGCAGTAACAGTAATCGGCCTTTACATTTTTCATGCGCTCGGAAAGCAGTTTGACTTCGATCTTGCCCTGCTCTGTCAAGCAGTCATTCTGATAATCCGGATCACCGTGACGGACGATAATAATCTTCATAATTGACCTCTTCTTCTGTTTTCTTCCTTCTCCTCATTCATTGTATCAGAATACTTATCCAGATAAAGACTTGACTATGAGCGAAAAAAAAGAGACAGTCCCGAAAGACTGTCTCTTCAGTAAGTTCTTTTAGAGCGGAAATTACTTGATCTGCTTCATAACTTCCTCAGCGAAGTTCTCTTCCTTCTTAGCGATACCTTCACCCATTTCGAAACGTGTGAAACGACGGATGGAGATGTTCTGGCCCATAGCTGAAGATCTTTCCTTTGTGTATGTAGCGATAGACTTGGAATCATCCTTAACGAATTCCTGCTCTACGAGGCAGTTCTCCTTGTAGAACTTCTCGATGTTACCAGGAAGGATTCTCTCTCTGATGATCTTCTCAGGCTTACCTTCATTGAGGTTCTTATTAACGATGATCTCTGTTTCCTTCTCGATCTCAGCAGCCGGAACGTCTTCACGTGTGAGCCACTTCGGATTAGCAGCAGCGATCTGCATTGCGATATCCTTAGCGAAATCAGCGAACTCGGACTTAGCGATAACGGAATCATCTTCTGTAGCGAAATCAACGAATACACCGATCTTACCACCCATGTGGATGTAAGAAGCAATAGCGCCGTTGCCTTCTACTTCATATACTACGAATCTTCTGATAGAAGTATTCTCTCCGATATCAGCGATAGCTTCCTTCTG
>DBYF01000037.1:38502-38732 GCA_002310155.1 Mageeibacillus sp. UBA1193
TCAACGAGAACACCGGACTTCTTATCGTCAGCGATCTTAGCGATTACTGCACCCTCTGCAGCAACTCTAGCGGACTTCTTCTCAGCCTTAGCGATACCCTTTTCACGAAGCCATGCAACTGCCTTCTCGATATCACCCTCAGACTCCTGAAGAGCTCTCTTACAATCCATAATACCGGAACCTGTCATGTCGCGAAGTTCCTTGACCTGTGCAGCACTAATGTCAGCCAT
>DBYF01000037.1:38840-39743 GCA_002310155.1 Mageeibacillus sp. UBA1193
CTGCTCGCCCTGACGGCCTTCGAGAACAGCGTCAGCCATGTGACCGGCAATGAGCTTAACCGCACGGATAGCGTCATCGTTACCCGGGATTACATAATCAACTTCTTCCGGATCACAGTTTGTATCAACGATAGCAACTACCGGAATACCCAGACGACGAGCCTCAGATACTGCCAGGTGCTCTTTCTTTGTGTCTACGATGAAAAGGCAAGCCGGGAGCTTCTTCATGCCCTGGATACCACCAAGGTTCTTATCGAGCTTCTCCATCTCGAGCTTCAGCTTAGCAACTTCCTTCTTTGTACGAAGTTCGAAGGAACCATCTTCAGCCATTGTCTTGAGCTCAGCAAGACGAGCGAGACGCTTCTCGATTGTCTTGAAGTTTGTCAGTGTACCACCGAGCCAACGGTTGTTGATGTAGAACATGTTGCAGCGAACTGCTTCCTCAGAGATAGAATCCTGAGCCTGCTTCTTTGTACCTACGAAAAGAATGTTTCCGCCGTCAGCAGCGATAGAGCGTACGAAATCGTAAGCTTCCTCTGTCTTCTTAACGGTCTTCTGCAGGTCGATGATGTGGATGTTGTTACGCTCCGTGAAGATATACTCCGCCATCTTCGGGTTCCAACGGCGTGTCTGGTGACCAAAGTGTACACCTGCTTCAAGAAGCTGCTTCATAGAAATAGTTGACATAAAAAATCCTCCTGTTTTTTCTTCCACGTGGCTTACTCCGGTGTCTCCGAAGAACAAAAGCCTACACCACGTGTGATTTTTAGCCTTTAAAATGATACAATGAGATAGCCGTAAAGGCAAGTGCTTTTCGAAAGAAATTCGCCAAAAATCGGCATTTTTTCATGAAATCGAGGACTTTTTTCTATGAACAAGCTTTCTTTACAGGAAATTCAGACA
>DBYF01000146.1:0-2557 GCA_002310155.1 Mageeibacillus sp. UBA1193
CTTCTTTTCTCGTTTATGGGCCCGGACAGAAGCAGGTTTATGGACAAAGAAAAGAAAGAGACGCATTTCTGCTGCGACAGTATGAAACGGATCCTCCAGGAGGCGAAGAAATACGGGAAAGAGAAGGCTTCGGATACTCCGGACATGGATTCCAGAATGGTCATCGTCGACAGCGGGTACTACGATATCGCCGGTTATGCACCGGAAGGAGTGGGACAGGAAGTGCTTTTCCATGAGGGGCGCTATGCGATGCTTCCGAAAACTGTTCGTGATCCGGCCGAATATGCATATCTTCAGGGTCTTGCCGGGAATAAGGGGAGGCTGATCGGCTATCCTTCGCCGGATGGGGAGGGCATCACCGCGTATATTTCTTTCTCGATGGCGATCGTAAAGTCATCTTCCTACCAGGAGGAAGCCTGGGACATCATCCGCGGATTCTACAGCGACGATGCGCAGACGCTGATCGGTACATATGTATCCAATTTCGAGGGAGCGGATTTCCCGGTCGGGAGAAGTGCTTTTGAAAAGACGAGCAAAGATGTGTTCGAGAAGGTCGATAAAGCCTATAAGAAGTGGGCGAAAGATTCCAAGGACCCGAAGAACGCGATCGATTACGTCTATTTTCCATTGAAGGACGGGATATATGAAGATCTTCTGGAAACCGTAGAGAGCGTACGGTGTACATATCATGTGACCACTTCACTGGACTCTGTCTTGTCGGAGGAAGCGGCCGGATATTTCGCGGGATCGCGTTCGGAGGAGGATGTGCTGAAGAATATCGATAACCGCGCGAAGCAGATCCTGCAGGAAAAATAAAACTTAGGGGGAACGGGAAGAAAATGAAAATGCATCATTATGGAAAAAGAATCATCGCGGCTGTGCTTTGCTGCTCGGTCATGCTGGCAGGTACAGCCTGTAAAAAGACATCGAAAACGGATAAAAAGGGACGTGTCGTAAAGGAGAGTGATACTTTCTTCGAATCGGAAGTTTCCGAATTAAAACTTCCGGTGGACGAAACGAAAGAAATAGAATTTCTGAACATCGATACCGTGGACTATCAAGGTGATCGGGTGCAGGTCAGTTACAGTGTCTTATATAAAGCGCCTTCAGGATCCGCTCCGGGTGGAATTCCTGAGGGAGGAAACTTGGATGAGTATTACTTTTCCGGTATCGCGGTGTTTGATCTTAAAGGCGAACTCATAAGTTATGGGAAAACGACCGAGAGAGAGAATCAGGATGTTTCCGCGATGACCACCGACGCGGAAGGGAATACAGTCCAATTCGTGCGCATTTTCGGAGCGGACAAGGGTAAAGAATGTAAGATCGTTTTTCTTAATAGAGCCGGTGAGACAGTAAAAGAAGTTGTGCCGGAGACTCCGTGGAACCCGAATGAGAGGATCATCAGCAAAATACGTGTGCTCCCGGATGGGAAGATCATACTTCAGGAGGCTGACAGCTCTTCCTCGCCGGCATATGTCTTCGATGAAAACGGAAAGTATCTGTTCGTGCTGTCGTCTATGGATCTGGGTCTGATGAGCGACATATGCATGAAGAACGGAAAATACTATGCCATGACGATGCCCTCGGATATTACAAGTGGTTCCTATCAATGTCTGATCAGTGAGATCGATATGACGAACGGACAGATCCTGAAAGGAAAAGAACTCAGCGAAGGGATCCAGCCGGATACGGTCGTGGTCACCGGCGACGGGATGTACGTGACGTCCCCGCAGAGGATCTCGAAGATCGATGTGGAGACCGGAAAACTAGAGGAGTTATTCGACTGGAACCAGACCGATGTTGACAGAGGTATTCTCGACCGGATCTCAAGTTATCCGAAAAGTGAGAACGAGATCTATGTGATCTCGCAAGCCGGGATCGATTCTTTCATGGACCAGAGAGCTTACCTGATCCACTTAAGCCGCGCAGAGAAGAATCCTCATGCGGGTCAGAAGATTCTGTACATGGGCGGAATGTGGATCTCTTCGGATCTGTACAAGTATGTGAACCGGTACAATTCGGATCCATCCCACACCGCCCGTATCGAAACGATCGACTATCTCTACGATAAGGGAGGAGCCGTTACCGATGATGAGTCACTCGAGAACAAGAAGAGGGAACTGATCCTCAATATCCTGAGTGGCGACGCGCCGGATATTCTTCTGGACTTTGCGGGAATGGATAATCTTGCCAGTGAAGATGTCCTTGTGGATATAAACCAGTATATCGACGGCGGAAACGGACTCCCCAGAGAGGAATACTTCGATAATCTGTTCCGTGCGATGGAGACCAACGGGAAACTCTTTTTCGCGCCGCTTACCTTCAGGCTCGACGGATTCTTCGTGAATTCCGAGCTGATGGATGTCCCGCAGAACTGGACATTTGATGATCTGGACCGTGCAGCGGAATCGATTCCGGAGGATACCATGCTGATGCCGCAGAAGGACTGCAAAGATCTTCTTACCCTGTTCATGGGAGCAGACCAGTCTGAATTCACGGACTACCAGAAGAAAGAGGTCCACTTCTCCTGTGACAGTATGAAGAGGATCCTCGAGGA
>DBYF01000146.1:2674-5755 GCA_002310155.1 Mageeibacillus sp. UBA1193
ACTCCTTTACTCCGGAAAGTGCGCGATGATGGCGAGATCCATCGGCAGTTTTACCGACTACAATTTCTGTAAAAAAGTGTGCGATAAGAAAGGTAAGTTCGTCGGCTATCCGACAGTCGATGGAAAAGGACTCACCGCCGCGGCGACATTATCTCTGTCGATCCTGGCTTCCTCGGATTATAAAGATGAAGCCTGGGAGATCATTAAGAGTTTCTATACGGAAGAAGGCCAGACGGCACTTCTGGGTCCCGAGGGCATCGATGGTTACGGATTCCCTATGAAGAAAAATGTCTTTGACAAGATGGGAAGCGATTCGGTCGCTCTTATCAATGAAACGTATGAATACGCCCTGAAAGACACGAGTATGGGATCTTCGTATCATGTCATATACTTCCGGGCAGATGAGGGCCTGGATCAAGAGCTTCGGACTCTTGTTGAGAATGTGCGGTACGCCTGGCATGTGAATATGTCGGCGACAGCGATCATCCAGGAAGAAGCCGAAGGGTATTTCCAGGATTCGAGATCCGCGGAAGATGTCCTGAAGAATATCGATAACCGTGCCAGCCAGCTGGTACAGGAGCAGTAAGAGTGCTTTTCGCGAAGGGTAAAAAGACCCGGAAAATAAGAAGAAAGAAACTGGAGAACGATGAGACGGTCCGACGCGATCGTCTCATTGTTTTTTGTGCGGAATTTTGGCACAATAGTGGCAGCAAAAGCAAGGAGAATTTCAATGATCATCTATAACGCGGAAATCTACACGATGGAGGGAGATCCGATCCCGAACGGATACGTGGTCTTCGACAGAAAGACGATCCTTGAGGTCGGATCCGGCGACGGCTGGCAGACCTGGATGGAGAAGACGGGAAAAGAGAACCCCGATCTCTATGTGCGTCGTGACTTCGCGGAGAATGATGAGAAGACGGAACTGATGAACACGATCGATGCCAAGGGCGCGAGAGTGTACCCGGGCTTTATCGACGCGCACTCGCACCTCGGCCTCTTCGATGACGGCCTGACGGATGAGGGTTCTGACGGCAACGAGATCGTTTCCCCGATCTCCCCGGACCTTCGCGCGATCGATGGCATGCATAACGCGGATCCGTGCTTCAAGGAAGCCAGAGAGGGCGGCGTGACAATGGTCGCGGCAGGTCCCGGATCGGCCAATATCGTGGGCGGCCAGTTCGCACTCGTAAAGACCTATGAGAAGACGATCGACAGAGCCATCGTTGATCCTTATATCGCCATGAAGGCGGCCCTCGGTGAGAACCCGAAGATGTGCTACGGCAAGGAGAACAAGGCTCCCCAGACACGTATGGGCAACGCGGCGCTCCTGAGAGGTGTCCTCTCCGAGACGATCGAATACTACGAGAAGAAACAGCAGTCCGAGGAGAAATGGGCGGAGTATAGAGAAGCCGTCGAGTCGGAAAAGAAGGCGGAGAAAGCATCGAAGGACGAGAAGGATGACAAGCCGGAGCGTCCGGATGTCTTCGAGAAGGACTTGGAGCTCGAGGCCATGATCCCCGTCATCAAGGGCGAAAAGCCCCTGAAGATCCACGCGCACAGACAGGACGATATCCTGACGGCGGTGCGTATCGCGAATGAATTCAATCTCAAGTACACACTTGACCACTGCACCGAGGGACACCTGATCGCGGATGTCCTGAAGGAAGAATACGATGCCGGAAAAGGCGGAAACCGCGGTAAGGGAATCTTCGCGGATTCCGATAAGCCTGCCGGTGGCAAACTCCTGGGCATCATCGTCGGCCCGATCATCGGTGACCGCTGTAAGCCGGAACTAAGTAACCTCAGCCTTGAGACTGCGGGTATCCTCGAGAAGGAAGGCCTGCCGGTCGCGATCATGACGGATCATCCGGAAGTCCCTGAGCAGTACCTTCCGCTGTCCTGCGCACTCGCGAAGAAGGGCGGCATGACAGAGAAGGGTGCGCTCGAATCGATGACGGTCCGCGCAGCCGAGATCCTCGGCGTGTCGGATAAGTACGGCACGGTCTCCGTAGGAAAAGCACCGGACCTCGTTCTGATGTCGGGAAGCCCGCTTTCTCTCGAGAGCGATGTGATCCTCGTCATCGGATCCGGCCGTATCGTGGTAGATAGAAGGTAAGAAGCATGGCGGTTTGGAAGACAATCAGTACATCCGTGGAGATGACGGAGAAGCTCGGTGAGGCGATCGGCGCAGTCGTTGCATCAGGTGATGTGATTACGCTCGACGGAGATCTCGGTGCCGGGAAGACGGCGTTCACAAGAGGCCTTGCTCGTGGCATGGGACTCGGATCGAGAGTCACGAGTCCGACGTTCACGATCGTAAATGAGTATAACGACAGGCAGGGTGTGCCGAGACTATTCCACTTCGATACATACCGCCTCTGCAGCGTGGAAGATTTCTACGACGCAGGTCTCGACGAGTATTTCGACCGTGACGGCGTATGCGCGATCGAGTGGAGTTCCGTGATCGCGGAAGCGCTTCCTGACGAACGCATTGCACTTTCGATCTCGGGGAATGATAATACAAGAAGAATAGAGATCGCTTTCACGGATCGCTTCGGTGCGGCTCTCGCGAAGGTAAAAGAGACAATGGAGAAGGAGGGTATGTGCTTTGAAGATATTAGCATGTGATACATCAAACCGTGCCTGCTCCGTATGCCTTTTCGAAGATGGAAAAGTGATCGATACGAGATTCAGAAATGACGGACTGACACACTCGCAGACATTCATGCCGCAGATGCATGACCTGATGGAGAGTAACTCCCGTTCGTATGAGGATCTTGATGTGCTCGCCTGCACCGTAGGACCGGGTTCTTTTACCGGAATCAGGATCGGTGTATCGGCCGTAAAGACCATGGCGCTCGTTTTGGGAAAACCGGCGGTTCCGGTGTCATCTCTCGAAGCGATGGCTTGGCCGCTGAAGGATGAGGATGCACTCATCGTACCTCTCATCGACTGCAGAAACCACAGAGCGTGGGGAGCGGCATATTACCATGGAAGACAGGTGCTCCAGGAAGTTGCTTCCGATGTAAATGAGATCCGTGAAGCCTGCCTGAACTTTGTAAAAGAGAAGTTGCCCGG
>DBYF01000146.1:5857-11856 GCA_002310155.1 Mageeibacillus sp. UBA1193
CTCTGAAGGCCGTTAAAGCAAGACCCATGGAAGATGTTATGACGATAGAAGCCACGCTTCTTAAGAAGTTCCCGGCGGCTGCCCTGATGCCGGTATACCTTTCGAAGACGCAGGCCGAGAGAACGGCTGCGGAGCAGGGTATAGAGACCATGGAGATTCCGATCCGCTATTACAGCACTAACGATTGAGCAGAAGAAACGGATCCTGAAAAGAAGAAACGACCGTCACGCCCGCGCGGCAGAAGAATGCCGCAGAACGCGAATGCATCGCGAAGAAAGGAATCCGGTATGGAGCTGGTTTTTGAAAGAGCGAAGAAAGACGACCTCGAAGAGATCCATGAGATCGAGATCGCGTCGTTCCCTGATCCGTGGAGCGTCGACTCCCTCTGGGCATTTGCTTCCAATGAACAGGTGAGAAACCTCATCTGCGCAAGAGAAAAAGAGACCGGCGAGCTGGTCGGATACTACGCGCTGCAGTATGTGCTCGATGAGGCGGAGATCGCGATCATCGCGGTAAAACGGAAGTTCAGAAGACAGGGACTCGGAAAGAGACTCTTACAGGAGATCAGTGCTTTTGCCAGGGAAAGAGAGATCAGTAAGATCCACCTCGAAGTAAGATCGGAAAACGAGGCGGCCGTGCACCTGTACCGGAGCTTCGGATTCGAGGAAGTCGGACGGAGAAAGAACTACTACGAAGCACCGAAGGACGACGCGATTCTGTTCACTCTTTCTATTTGACAGATTGACAAGAAAATTCCGCCGAAAACTGTGTCTTTATCGCAAAAACACGAAATTAAATGCACCTCTTCCGCAAATGATTGACATTAAACTTAAGTGTTCATATACTTTCCTTGTAGCATAAAAACGGAAGTTTGCGCATGTCTCTAAGGCTCGCCCGCAAACAATAAATATATGAACCTTTCAGGAGGAAGAAACATGGTTTCTCAGACAGTTACTTTTCAGTGCGATGAAGCGCTCCAGATGAAGGCGGTTGCGATCCTTATCCAGAAGGCTTCTGCATTTAAGAGCAGCATCTATCTTACCAGATCCGGCAGACGCGCGAATGCGAAGAGCCTTCTCGGTGTTATGTCCCTGGGAATCGAGAACGATGCAGAGATCGAGATCACAGCTGATGGTATCGATCAGGACGAAGCTGTCGAAGCTCTGGCAGGCTACCTCAACGATCCTAAGATCCAATGAGTGGTGCCGAAGTTTCCAAATTCGACGCAAGATTAGATATAGTACCTACGGATCCGGGAGTGTACCTGATGAAGGACGCCTCGGATTCTGTCATTTATGTAGGAAAAGCGAAGAATCTGCGTAACCGTCTCCGCTCCTACTTCGGCAAGAACCCGCAGGGTAACGCGAAGGTCCTTGCCATGATCTCCCACGTGGCCGACTTCGAATATGTCGTTGTCGGATCCGAACTCGAGGCACTTCTTCTCGAGTGTAATCTCATCAAAAGATACCAGCCACATTACAACATCCTTCTCCGTGACGACAAGGGTTTCCCTTATGTCTGTATCACGATGCAGGAGGAGTATCCGCGCATCATGAAGGTCTTCCGCCCCGACAAGAATATGGTCGGCGCGAAGTACTACGGACCTTTCCTCGGCGGTGATCTCTACCGCGCGCTCCAGGCACTCCGCGACATCTTCCCGACGAAGACCTGCCGCAAGGTGCTTCCGCGTGATATCGGAAAAGAACGCGCCTGCCTCAATTACCACATCGGGCGCTGCGTGGGTCCGTGCCGCGGCGATGTTCCTGTGGAAGAGTATCGGAAAGTCATGGAGGATATGTGCCGTTTCTTCGAGGGTAAATACGATGGTATCCTTCGTGATCTGGAAGCGCAGATGGAAGCGGCTTCAGAAGCTCTCGACTTTGAAAAAGCAGCGGTTTACCGTGACCGTCTTCAGGCACTCCGCGCCGTGATGGCCAGCCAGAATGTTTCGTTCCCGCGTGAGTCGGACCGCGACGCGGTCGGCTTCTTCCGTGATGCCGGTGAGATGTGCTTTAGAAAACTCGAACTTCGTGGCGGCCGTATCATCGGTTCATCGACATATTTCCTGAAGGACGAAGGCGAGTCCGAAGAGAGTCTCCTCGAGGCTTTCCTGATGCAGTACTATCCGACCGCTGCCGAGATCCCGAAAGAGATCCTGGTGTCGATCGATCTCGAAGATCACGACACCGTCGAGCAGGCGATTTGTGATATGGCAGGACACAAGGTGTCCCTGCATGTGCCCGCGCGCGGTGATGGCGCCCGCCTTCTCGAGATGGCGAACGCGAACGCGAAAGAAGCACTGCGCCGCCGTATCCTTCGTGTCGGTACTTCGCAGCAGAGTGTCGAGACCGCGCTGCAGCTCCTTTGCGATAAACTCTCGCTCCGCGATGTTCCGAAGCGGATCGAGTCCTACGATATCAGTAACCTCGGTAACGATGACCGCTGCGGCGGCATGGTGGTATTTACCGACGGACGCCCGGACAAGCAGGCATACAGGCTCTTCAAGATCAAGACGGTCGAAGGCCAGGACGACTATGCGTCCATGAAAGAAGTCCTTACCCGACGCTTTGCCCATGCGGAGGATGAGAAGTTCGGCAAGATGCCGGACCTGATCCTCGCTGACGGCGGACTCGGACAGGTGCATGCGATCCATGAAGTGCTGGTGGAGCTGGGACTTAGTGATAAGATCCAGCTGGCGGGTATGGTCAAGGACCGCCGCCACAGAACACACGGACTGGTTAAGCTCGACGGGGAGACGATCGATCTGGCCGAGGACGCCAGAGAAGATGAAGACATGATGGTGCTTTTCCGTCTGATCACAGGCATCCAGAATGAGGTGCACCGCTTCGCGATCACGTATCAGAGAAAGCTCAGCAAGAAGAGAAATCTCACCTATTCGCTTGAGACCATCCCGGGCATCGGTACAGCCAAGAGAAAGATCCTCATGAAGCACTTCGGCTCGATCAAGGCGATCTCCAAGGCTTCGAAGGAGCAGCTCCTCGAGGCTGAGCGCATCACGGAGAAAGATGCGGATGCGATCATCGCGCACTTTCAGAAGACGGATTCCGACTAGACTCTCTAATCTCGAAAAACAACGGAAGTGTTTCCATGAAATATCCGACTAAATCTGCGTTCGAGAAATTTAGTCGGTTAAATGAATGCGAAGTTTCCGACTAAAACCATATATAGATTGTTTTGTCGGAATAAACGATCTGCAAATTCCGACCAAATCTGATCGCGCTTAAATCTTGTCGGAAAAGTCCGTGAAAAAACTCCGACTTGAATGACCTTTTGCTTAATCAAGTCGGAAAAAGCACCACGGAATCTCCGACTATTTCTTCTAAATGGAGAATTCGTCGGGAAACAAGACTACAATCCTCAGGCACATCACAAAATTCCAGGCGTCGAAAAGCACTAATGCTGAAGTAGTACCCTGGAGCAAAGCGATAAGTATGGTATCATATGCCTAGAAACATCGAAACCCAGCTGGGAACTGATACGAAAGAAAGGAGCCGGAGACATGAGTATTTTTGCCATCGCAGATCTGCACCTCGGGCTGTCGGTCGATAAGCCGATGGATGTTTTCGGACCTTCCTGGAACGATCATGTGGAACGGCTCGAGAGAAACTGGCGCACGAAGGTGCGCCCTACGGACACGGTCCTGATCCCCGGCGATATCTCCTGGGGCATTTCTATGGATGAGGCACTCGCGGACCTGAAGTTCATCGAGTCCCTGCCCGGCACGAAGATCCTCAGTAAAGGCAATCACGACTACTGGTGGGGCACCACCAAGAAGGTCGAAGATTATATGGCATCGCACGGCCTGACCTCCATGAAGATCCTGAAGAACAAGGGCTTCGTTGTAGAGAACACTCTGATCGCAGGCTCACGCGGCTGGCTGCTTCCGGAAAACCCCGAGAGCAAGAAGGACGACGAGAAGATCTATCTTCGCGAGGTCGGCCGTCTCGAGAGATCCCTTGAAGATTCGCTGCGCGCGTATGAAGCGGGCGAGGCGGAGGGCGAGGATTCCGATGTAAAAGCACTCGCACCCGATACTTCCGGTGCCAAAGACCTCTCTTCCGTAAGAAAGATCGCGATGCTCCACTACCCGCCGATCTACTCGACCGGAAACGAGAATGGTTTTACAAAAGCGCTCGAAAACTACGGGGTAGATATCTGCCTCTACGGACACCTTCACGGAAGAGCCCATCAGAACGCCTTTAACGGCGAAAAAAACGGCGTCGAATACCGCCTGATCGCGGCCGATTACGTGAGGTTTGATCCCGTTTTGGTGGCAGAATAACCGCCGGTCGGCCCGTTTTTGACAAAAAATTCACGGAAAACGTCGACCTGAAAATTTTTTGTAACGCCTGCGGCAGTAAGAAAAACACCGAATTTGACACTTGCAAGATTTTGCGCCCTGTAATATAATTTTACGTACCAAAAATGCGCCCTGCGGCAGTTCTGCCACGCGAGCGCATATTCTTACGAAACGGGGTTTTTCGCATGGCATTCAGCATGACGGGTTATGGCCGGGCCGAGGCTACTTATACGACACGGCGCTATCTGGTAGAGATCAAATCAGTTAACAACCGTTTTTGCGACATTTCTGTACGTATGCCAAGAGGATATGCAGTCCTCGAGACGAAGATCCGTGAGAAGATCACCGACCGCCTGATCCGAGGCAAGATCGATGTATTCGTAACCATCGAGGATGTCGGTGACGGTAACTCCACCGTTGAACTGAACGAAGGTCTGGCAAAGGCGTATTCCGAAGCAGTGAAGAGGATCGCCGAACTGACAGGCCGTGTAGATAATTCCGATGCCTATCAGATCGCAAGATGCCCGGATGTCCTGATCGCCAGAGCGAACAGCCTGACACCGGAAGAAGCAGGCGCAGAACTTCTGCCTGTGCTTGATGCCGCGATCGATGACATCCTAAAGATGAGAGCCGTTGAGGGTGAGAAGCTCGTGAACGATCTTCTCGAAAAGGTCAGCAGCTTCGAGAGCATGCATGCGGCAGTGAAGCTGAGAGCTCCGCTGGTTCCGGGTGAATATAGAGAGCGCCTGATGGCAAGGATCCAGGATCTTCTCGATGAGAAGGCGAACCTTGTTTATGATGAGGCAAGACGTGAGGCAGAGGTCGCCGTATTCGCGGATAAGTGCGCGATCGACGAAGAGCTCACGAGACTCAGCAGCCACATGAACCAGCTCCGCGATACACTCAAGGGCAATGGCAGCATCGGCAAGCGTCTCGACTTCATTCTTCAGGAGATGAACCGTGAGGTCAACACCATCGGTTCGAAGGCGAATGATATAACGATCACCAACTACGTTCTGGACATGAAGACAGAACTGGAAAAGATAAGAGAGCAGATCCAGAATCTGGCATAAGAGGGAAGTTTAAGAAACAATGGCGTTTATAGATATCGGATTTGGAAATATGGTTTCTAGCACGAGATTAGTCTGTGTGGCAGGGGCAGAATCGGCTCCGATCAGAAGACTGGTGCAGGATGCCAGAGACAGAGGCGCCCTTGTAGACTGTTCTTCCGGAAAGAAGAGTAAAGCTGTTCTGGTAACAGACAGTGGTCATATCGTTCTTTCGGCGCTCGCGCCGGAGGAGATCTCCGAGATGCTGGGTAAAGCAGAAGGAGGCAAGAAATGAGTAATGGTCTGATCGTATCGATCTCCGGTCCTTCCGGCGTCGGCAAGGGTACCGTAATCGAAAAGCTCCGTGAGATGTTCCCGGACTTCGGCCGCTCGATCTCGGTCACATCCCGTGATCCGCGTGGCGAAGAGAAGGACGGCGTCGAGTACTACTTCCGCACGAAGGAAGAGTTCGAGAAACTTATCGCGGAAGGTGAGATCATCGAATACGACGTATATGTAGGCAACTACTACGGCACACCGCTGACACCTCTGATCACGATGTCGGGAAAAGGACAGGACGTCCTTCTCGATCTGACCGTGGCAGGATCGCTGGCACTGAAGGAGAAGTT
>DBYF01000146.1:11967-15147 GCA_002310155.1 Mageeibacillus sp. UBA1193
CCGAAGTTCGACTATGTTGTTACCAACAATACAGTGGACCAGGCCGCAGGAGAGATCGCCGCGATCATCGCAGCAGAGCATGCGCGGTATGTAAGAAGAAGCAAGGAAGTCGATGACCTTCTTGCGGAATAAGTAAGACGCGACGCGGCCCCTAAAAGCCGCTTGCAAATAGGAGAAACGAATAGTTCTTTAAAGGAGAACCGAAAGGGAGGAACGAAAAATGTTAGTAGATCCGTCAGTAGAAGAATTGTTACCAAAGGCCGAATGCCGCTACTCGCTCTGCATGCTCGTAGCTAAGCGCGCACGTCAGCTCGTTGATGGTGCCCAGCCGATGGTAGAGGACCCGACACCGAGCTTTGTTACCCTTGCCTGCAAGGAAGTAGCAGCTGATAAGGTAGTAGGTGTTGAAGGTCAGCATACTCCGTATGTTCCGCTTCGTCCGGAGATCGAGGAAGCTCGCCGTCTCGCAAAAGAGGCTGCTGAGAACCAGGCTCGTCTGGATGCTGAGGGTGAAGCTGCTGAGGCTGGCGAAGCTCCGGCTGCTGATGAGAACGCCGAGGCGGATGCCGAAGTCGTTGAGTCTTTCGTAGAAGAGACCGAGGCTTTCGAGGCGGTTGAAGAATCTGATGATGCGGAGGAGGATTCCTGATGCCTGCTAAGAAGTCAATGGAAAAGATCGTAGCCCTCGCGAAGACAAGAGGTTTCGTTTATCCGGGTTCCGATATTTATGGTGGTCTGGCAAACGCATGGGATTTCGGTCCTCTGGGTGTCCAGCTCAAGAATAATGTAAAAGCTGCATGGTGGAAGAAGTTCGTACAGGAGAGTCCGTACAACGTTGGCGTTGACTGCGCGATCCTCATGAATCCTCAGGTATGGGTAGCTTCCGGTCACGTTGGCGGTTTCTCCGATCCGCTCATCGACTGTAAGCAGTGCAAGGCCCGTGCCCGTGCAGATAAACTGGTAGAAGATTATAACGCTGAGAACGGCATCACCGATGTTGTTGTCGAGGGTATGAACGACGAAGAGCTCGTTGCTTATATCAAGGAAAAGAACATTCCGTGCCCGACATGCGGCGGTCATAACTTCACTGATGTAAGAAAATTCAACCTGATGTTCAAGACATTCATGGGTGTTACCGAGGACAGTAAGAGTGAGGTTTATCTCCGTCCGGAGACTGCTCAGGGTATCTTCGTTAACTTCCTGAACGTTCAGCGCTCCGCTAGAAAAAAGATCCCGTTCGGTATCTGCCAGATCGGTAAGAGCTTCAGAAACGAGATCACACCGGGTAACTTCATCTTCAGAACACGTGAGTTCGAGCAGATGGAGCTCGAGTTCTTCTGCGAGCCGGGTACTGACCTCGAGTGGTTCAAGTACTGGAAAGAATACTGCTACAACTGGCTGACAGGTCTCGGCCTGAAGGAAGATGAGCTCAGAACCAGAGATCACGATCCGAAGGAACTGGCTTTCTATTCCAACGCAACAACAGACTTCGAGTTCTGGTTCCCCTTCAAGGAAGAGGGCGAATGGGGCGAGCTCTGGGGCGTTGCCGACAGAACAGACTATGACCTCAAGCAGCATATGGAATTCTCTAAGCAGGATCTGTCTTACTTCGATCCGGCAAAGAACGAGAAGTATGTACCGTACGTTATCGAGCCGTCGCTCGGTGCTGACCGTGTAACTCTCGCGTTCCTCTGCTCCGCTTATGATGAAGAGAAGATCGTTGATGGCGATAAGGAAGATGTTCGTACAGTAATGCACTTCCATCCGTTCCTTGCTCCGATCAAGATCGGTATCCTGCCGCTGTCCGCAAAGCTCAGCGAGAAGGCCGAACCGATCTTCGCAGAGCTCTCCAAGAAGTACATGTGCGAATTCGATGACAGACAGTCCATCGGTAAGCGTTACAGAAGACAGGACGAGATCGGTACACCGTACTGCGTCGTTTATGACTTTGATTCCGAGAACGACAACTGCGTCACGATCCGTGAGAGAGATTCCATGAAGAATGTCGAGTACGAGCCGGGCAACATCCGTTTCCCGATCGACAAGCTCGGCGAGTTCTTTGAGGGCAAGTTCGACTTCTGATAAGGAAGCCGGACACCCGGTTTCCAGAAATCAGAAATCGGGCTGAAAATTTAGGTTTTTAGGTACTTTTCGAGGCTCCCACTTGAAAAGCACCGTAAAAATAGAGTATGAAGTAATTAATATTTTGAAAGGCGGGCTAAACAATGACTAAATATGTTTACTTGTTTTCTGAGGGCAACGGCAGCATGCGTGAGCTCCTCGGCGGTAAGGGTGCAAACCTTGCTGAGATGACCAACCTCGGACTTCCTGTTCCGCAGGGTTTTACGATCACCACAGAGGCTTGTACAAAGTATTATGAAGACGGTCGTCAGATCAATGACGAGATCTTCGCACAGATCCTTGAGTACATCGGCAAGATGGAGGAGATCACCGGTAAGAAATTCGGTGACCTCGAGAACCCGCTTCTCGTTTCCGTCCGTTCCGGTGCGAGAGCTTCCATGCCGGGTATGATGGATACCATCCTCAACCTCGGTCTCAACGAAGAAGTTGTTAATGTTATCGCACAGAAGTCCAATAACCCGCGCTGGGCTTGGGACTGCTACAGAAGATTCATCCAGATGTACTCCGACGTCGTTATGGAAGTTGGTAAGAAGTACTTCGAAGAGCTCATCGACAAGATGAAGGCTGAGAAGGGCGTTAAACAGGACGTAGAGCTGAACGCTGACGACCTCAAGGAGCTCGCTAACCAGTTCAAGGCTGAGTACAAGGCTAAGATCGGTTCTGATTTCCCGACAGATCCGAAGGAGCAGCTCATGGGCGCGATCAAAGCTGTATTCCGTTCCTGGGACAACCCGCGTGCTAACATCTACCGTCGTGACAACGATATCCCGTATTCCTGGGGTACAGCCGTTAACGTACAGTCCATGGCTTTCGGTAACATGGGTGATGACTGCGGTACCGGTGTTGCTTTCACACGTGACCCGGCAACTGGTAACAAGGGCCTCTTCGGTGAGTTCCTGACAAACGCTCAGGGCGAGGACGTTGTTGCAGGCGTTCGTACTCCGATGAAGATCGCCGAGATGCAGGAGAAGTTCCCGGAGGCATTCAAGCAGTTCACTGAAGTATGCTCCATTCTCGAAAAGCACTACCGCGACATGC
>DBYF01000146.1:15279-25365 GCA_002310155.1 Mageeibacillus sp. UBA1193
CCGCAGTTCGATGCAAAAGCACTGAAGGACGCAACTCCGATCGCTCAGGCTCTGGGTGCTTCCCCGGGTGCTGCATGCGGCCAGATCGTTTTCACAGCTGAAGACGCAAAGGCTTGGAAGGCAGAAGGAAAGAAAGTCGTTCTCGTACGTCTCGAGACATCTCCGGAAGACATCGAAGGCATGAAGGCTTCTCAGGGTATCCTCACCGTTCGTGGTGGTATGACATCCCACGCTGCCGTAGTTGCACGTGGTATGGGTACATGCTGCGTATCCGGCTGCTCCGAGATCAACATGGACGAAGCAAACAAGAAGTTCACTCTTGCCGGTAAGGAATATCACGAGGGTGATGAGATCTCCATCGATGGTTCCACAGGTAAGATCTATGACGGTATCATCCCGACAGTTGATGCAACTATCGCAGGTGAGTTCGGCCGCATCATGGCATGGGCGGATAAGTATAGAAGACTCAAGGTTAGAACAAACGCTGATACACCTAAGGATGCGAAGAAGGCTCGTGAGCTCGGCGCTGAGGGTATCGGTCTCTGCCGTACAGAGCACATGTTCTTCGGTGATGGAAGAATCGACGCTTTCCGTGAGATGATCTGCTCCGAGACAGTAGAAGAGAGAGAAGAAGCTCTTGAGAAGATCCTGCCGATGCAGCAGTCTGACTTCGAAGCTCTCTACGAGGCACTCGAAGGCTATCCGGTAACCATCCGTTTCCTGGATCCGCCGCTCCACGAGTTCGTGCCTACAGAAGAAGCTGACATCAAGAAGCTTGCTGATAAGAAGGGTAAGACAGTTGAAACTATTAAGGCTATGATCGACTCCCTCCACGAGTTCAACCCGATGATGGGTCACCGTGGATGCCGTCTGGCAGTTACCTATCCTGAGATCGCTAAGATGCAGACAAAGGCTGTCATCCGTGCAGCTATGAACGTGAAGAAGGCTCATCCGGATTGGAACATCGAGCCGGAGATCATGATCCCGCTCATCGGCGACATCAAGGAGCTCAAGGTTGTTAAGGCAGTTGTAGTCGAGACAGCTGATGCTGAAATCGCTGCTGCTGGTTCTGACCTGAAGTACGAAGTAGGTACCATGATCGAGATCCCGCGTGCTGCTCTTACAGCTGACGAGATCGCTAAGGAAGCTGCATTCTTCTGCTTCGGTACCAATGACCTGACACAGATGACATTCGGTTTCTCCCGTGACGATGCCGGTAAGTTCCTCGAGGCTTACTACGAGTCCAAGATCTTCGAGTCTGACCCGTTCGCACGTCTCGACCAGAACGGCGTAGGTAAGCTCATGAAGATGGCCATCGATCTCGGTAAGCCGGTTAACCCGAACCTGCACATCGGTATCTGCGGTGAGCACGGCGGTGACCCGACGTCCGTAGAGTTCTGCCACAAGATCGGCCTGGATTATGTATCCTGCTCGCCGTTCCGTGTACCGATCGCAAGACTCGCTGCGGCACAGGCTGCCATTGCTGAGCAGAAGTAAGATCGCTACTGAATAGATTCTAAGAAAGACCCGGCTCGTTGGTCCTTCCGCTTTGAACAGTATTTGCCTATAGCAAATAACTCGCGGTAAGGATCTAACGAGCCGGTTTTCTATTTTTTCGGGGTTGGAAATAAAATGAAAACAGTTAAACCAATGGCAGCGTCCAGTTTTCACGCCAGTGCAGTTTCGGGAAACCTTCATCCCAAGTGAAGGGAAGCCATACATATCGTGCCTTGGACGTGTCGGCCGATCCCATGAGCGGTGCTTTGGCAAGCGCCAGCATATCTTTTGGGGATGGATGAAGTGACTTATCTACACGGCTATAGATCACTCGATAAAAAATGTCATAGCGCTCTTTGGTCATAACATAATCCGGGACCCAGCGGTCAGCCATCATGACATACGTGTCCGTCCCTTCCACGCGGAATACGTAACTCGGCTGGCTGTTAAAGGAGGCAGAACTGGCATCGTCCACACACGGGTCTCCCATGACCGTAAAAGGACCCATCCAGTCATCAGCCACTGCGATCTCTGTCGGGTTGGGACAGTATCCTGTCATGCCGGACGTGATCAGATAGTGCTTCCCGTTACGCATGAAGTGCGCCGGCGCTTCACGTGTCATCGGCGGTTTCAGAACATCATATACGATCGATGGTTCTCCCTGGACATTGGTAAACTCTTCGTTTAGTTTGGCAACCAGCAGAGTCTCATGGTCTGACTCGAAGTAGATATAGGCATCTCCATTCTCCGTGTCCAGAGCCAGATCAAAATCTCCCGACTCATGACCATAAGGCTGAAGAAAAGGCTCCACCAGTGTATAAGGCCCCGTGATCTGATCTGCTGTTAGGACTGCATAGTGATTCTTGTCACAGTATTTTACCCACAGAACATACTTCCCGGTTTTCGGATTACGAAGAAGATGGGGACGGTCCAGCCTGCGGTTCGGATGGAAGATGCTCTTCTTATTCTGCGGCTCCGGTTCGATGATGTGTTTCTCGAACTTCCAGTCATAAAGATCCGTGCTGGAATAAAGGCGAATGCCCCAGGTCCAGGTCTTTCCCCTCTTGGATGTATGGCTCTTATCCTCACCCAGCCAGTAGTACACACCATCTTCCTGATACATCGTTCCACCATGGGCTTCGATCGGGTTTCCATCCGTGTCTGTCCAGAGCTGTCCGGGAAGAAAAGATCGTCTGTCTTTATCCATATTATCCTGTATCATAGGGGAATTCCTCCTCGTCTTTTAGTTGAGCGATGCACTATATTTGTAGGAGCATTCAGGTATTGCATCTTGCGGTATCGGCTTACGACTCCACAATATCTTGATACTCCGTGCGAGTTTAGATCATTATATCACGATATGACTGTCCAGGCTGCAATCGCTGAGCAGAAGTAATTCGGAAGCGTAAGTAAACGAAAAAAAGAGAAAAGCCGGAGTAGCAATACTCCGGCTTTCTTTTTGCTTCTCGAAGTAAAAGCGAGTGATATACTGAACATAAGAAATCAAAGGAGTGTTCCAGGATGCATTTCGGTTTTTCCTATGTGGGTCTTATCTTTCTGCTGATGTTGTTTGTCCCCAATTCCTTCTGGCCGAAGTATCCGCCGCAGGACTACGATAAATATGTCGCAAGAGAAAGCAAGGTGCTGCTGCTTTTCGAAAGGATAGGGCAGGTGACGGTAACCACTGCCGCGGTGATCTTCACGGACTTTAATCTGAAGCCGTGGTCGCTTTGGTATCTGTGGCTGATCGTGGCATTCCTTCTGATGATCCTCTATGAGATCCACTGGATCCGTTACTTCCGAAGTGAGAGGACGATGCTCGATTTCTACAGGAGCATCCTCGGTATCCCGCTGGCCGGCGCGACCCTCCCGGTCATCGCATTTTTCCTTCTTGCAATATACGGCAGAAACTGGGTGCTCGGGGTCGCAGTAGTATTTCTGGGAATCGGACATATCGGCATCCACTCGATCCATAAAAAGGAAGTTGAGCAAGAGTTGCGTGACAGCAAGTGAGCGCTGTTACACTACGAGTAACAGATTAGGATATCCTTTCCAAGCCTATCCTAATATTTCCTGCTAAAGGAGGAAGTTCAATGAAGAATTCTGTAAAACGTGTATGTGCATTGGTTCTGATCACATCCTTCCTGTTCTCGGTCGGCTGTAAGAGAAAGAAAAAAACCGAGATAAAGCTCGTGCAGGAAACGGATTCGTATTACAGTTGTGAAGAAATCAAGCTGGACTTCCAGATTCCGGGAGATGAGGATAGAAAACTAAAAGCCCGCTTTTTCGATGAACAGAAGATCTTCTCCGATGGCATAGTAATGACTGTAACGGAAGAATATGTTATTCCGGAAGACCTGGAGGAACGCTATACGCATTTCCAATACAACCCGGAGGATGAAAACAATGTTGCCGAGTATACGAAGCTTCTGGAGGAGCGCAGCAGCTATTCGCGAAAAGGACTTGTTGTTTTCGGGCTGGATGGGAAGATGAAGAAGTTTACTCCGTTTGATGCCGCTTCCCAGGTTCTCGGAATAGCTGAGGATCCTTCCGGCAAAGTTAAAATTCTGCTAAATACATCAGACCTTAATCTGAACAAGAATAATTCGACGATCCTTTGTGACCTTTCGCCCGAAGGCGAACTGGAAAATCCGGTTTCACTAGGAAAAACTGTGCGTAACGGGCAAGATTTATTACTCCTGGATAATGGTTATTTTTTCTGTTTTGATAATGAGGACCGTGCACTTCTTCTGTTTAAGGCGGATGGAACGCTTCTTAATTCAGAGTCGTTTTTAGGTTTGTACGTGTACCGATTATTCCAAGTTGATGGGAAGTACTACGCTTACTTCATCAAAGAACATATGGATATGTCTGCTCCGGATCAGTTTATGTATGAGTTTGATCCTTCTACAGGAAAAAAGATTGGTGGGAAAAAGGGCGAAAAACTGGATGTCGCTTGTCCTATAAATGGCGGTTATCTGGTTCAGGGGAAAGATGGCGTGTATGCGACCCTTGGAAATGGAATCAGGAAATATGATCTTCTTAATGGGACCGAACCTCAGCAGATACTATCCTGGAGCAATACAGACTGCAATTACCATGGAATAGAGAGTGCGAGCACATATATAGAATCTGAAAACGACATATATGTTTTAAGAAAAGCCTTTCAAGGTGTCGCTGAATCCTATGGATGGTTTGTGTTTGATAATCCGGATTCACTAAATATCATGCATCTGCATCGCGAGGAAAAGAATCCGCATGCAGGAAAGAAGATTATTTCTTTAGCTTCTATCGGAAATCTGGATGAATACTTTCTGGATCAGTTGAATAACTATAATCTCGACCCCGAAAACACGGCCAGGATCGTCGTGAAAGATTATTCAACAGATAATATGTATTCACGAAGCGGATCCGCTGGTGCCACATTCGGGAGTTCTATGGATTTTCAGACGACAGAAGATTTTTCAAAAATCGCAGATCAGGTCTATCTTGATGTGAGAGCGGGAGATGGTCCGGATATTCTTTTGAATTTCGGGTCTTTTTCCCAGTTCAATACGGAACGTGCACTGGTAGATCTGAATACGCTGATTGATGGGGAATCTCCACTGGATAGGAGTCTTCTGTATGATAATATCCTTCGCTCTTATGAGACGAATGGAAAACTTTACCAGATCCCACTAACGTTTAATGTGACCGGTATGTTGGTGAATACAAATTATGTAGGTGATCGAACTGGCTGGACATACGAGGAGTTTAACAATATCAGCCAGTCACTTCCGGAAGATGTCAAAATGATTGGCATTATGACCCAGAGTGATCTGTTGGAGACGTTACTGGACGGATCAACAAGTCATTTCCTCGATTACGACGGACAGAAGGTCAAGTTCGATGATCCGGAATTCCGAGAGATACTTACTCTTGTAAAATCGTATGGAATCCCGAAAACTTATAGCGAGATCTTTGAGGAATCTTTAAGTGACGAAGTAAAATTTCAAGAGGGCATGCTTGCCTCGATGAACTGGTCATTTTCGATAGGAAATTACAATTTTGAAAGGTTCCTAAATATCTACGATAGTTTTGATGGGAAAGTCAGCATGCTCGGATATCCCGGGATGGATGGGTCCGGCGCAAGAGCGGATAAAGCCACTTCTATCGCGATTTCCCAGGCGTCACAATATAAGAATGAGGCATGGGACTTTATCCGATCACTTTATGAAGAGGATACGCAGATTGCTCTTTCCCGCGGAACACTGGGTTTTCCGCTCAACAGGAAAGCCTTGGATTATATGCTGGATCTTGAGACTAAATCGAATCAAAGAGCTTGGGAAAGGGCTGAAACGGATGAGTCCGCGATGTTGTCTATGACATATAACAGCGTACATATGAATGAAGAACACGTGACGCTGATTCTTAATATAATCGAGAATATCCACGGTTCCTGTTCATCGGATCCGTCTGCTCTGTTGATCATCCAGGAGGAAGCGCCAGGATACTTTACCGGTCAGAGAACCCTTGATGACGTGGTCAACATCATTCAGAAACGAGCCGCTACTGTCGTACTGGAACGTGGATGATCCGTATTGGTAAAAAATAAAGGAGGGACCGATATGAAGAATTCAGCTAAAGCTATAGTTGTGAAGATCATGGTGACTGTGCTGATCATATCGATGGCATGTGCTTTTTCTGCATGCAAAAAGAGATCGAAGGTTCCGACGAAAGAGGAGTTTTTAAAAGAGCATATCAACGATTCGGATCCGCATGGTGTGAAGAAACTGGACTTCAACCGAGAGGACCTTATCAAGGCGTGGGGTGAACCGGATGCTGATAAGAGCCGGGGTTCTTCTTATGTCTGGAAGTGCGGGGATAAATTCATCATTGTCGGAGCTGCCCCGGACGATCCGAATAAAATCGAAGAGATGTATGTGTCCTTTACGCAGGAACTGGTATATCTGTTCTCGAATGCTTCGATAATCTACGTGAGTGCGCGGCAGGACGGTGTGACGGATTACCATAACTGCATCATGGTTGAGGAGATGTATTTTGACAAGGAGACTTTGGCGAGTCTTGAGATAGGGACGATCCTGGAGATCGAGTTTGACGGGTACTTTCTCGAAACGTATCCGGGACAGCTGAGCAATCTGTATTCGGTTAAGGCTACAGGGAAAGTCGACGAGTCGGAAATGCCGGCGCTGCAGGAACAGGAAAAGTATATACGAGAGAAATATACCGGCGAACAGTGATATAATGTCTCCGGGGTTGTTTATTATACATAACAAGTGCAAGGAGGCATTGAAAGATGGCTAAGTCGAGGCTGCGCGTTTTGGCGTTGTTTTTGTGTTTTGCAATAGCATTTCCGCTGGTGGCGTGCAGGAAAAAAGAGAAGAAAGCGACTTCTATAGAGTCTTTTGCGTCATACTATTCCACGACAAATACGATCATGTCTATCCCAAATGTTATGAAAGCCGGTTTCTGCGGAGACGGTGCATTTGCGCTGACATATTGTGAAACTGAAGAATATCTGGATGCTTATCACAAGCAGAGTGTGCCTTCCTCGGGAGATACGACCAACCTTCCATATCTCCCGCTCGATGATGAGGGAAAAGAGATCGCACCGGAGAGCCTCCTTTACTATCTGGATGAGAAGGGCGAGATCAAAGCGACATACGATCTGAATGAAGAAACCCGTCCTTCGCAAGACATCCGAAATATCTTCTGTACCGATGACGCATGCTGGGTCCTGACGAGCCGTGTGGACAAATTTGCAGGCGTAAGTGAATACTTCGTTGACTGCTTTGACCCGGAAAAAGGAGTTACGAAGCATATTGATCTTGATTTGGGTTCTTATCGCGGAGTGGTATTCGGATTTGAGGTCGGCGAGGATGGGAACTTCGTGTTAACCTGCATGGGCGACAGGGGGGTTATGCTGATTCCGGGCGGAAGCTTCGAGGTAACCGGCGGCAACGACAAGGTGTTCATGCTGGATAAAGATGGAAAACTGAAAGAAGAAATCGAACTTCCTGAGACCTATGCGAGCGGCAGTGCTGTTACGTGGAAAGGTTCACTGACATGCATGGGAGCCGGAAAAGAACTGCCACAAGTGCTTTTCAAGTATGATGAGAAGAATAAGACATGGACGGAGACGGATATCGCCGTTACTGAGGGATGGAATAAGCTTCTGGTTAGGAATAGTGATCTGTTCAGTATTGAAACTTCAAAGATCGTCCGGCTGGATGAGAAGGAGACTTCCGAACTGAAGCTGGAAGAGGTATCGGTGTGGGGACATGTCGATGATATCAGGTTCCTTGAAAATGGAGAGATCGAGCTTCTGGTCATGCCGATGAGTGACGATATGTGTATCCTGTATCACCTTGCGCCGTCGGATAAGAAGACGCAGGAGAGCAAGAAGGAGTTTGTCATTGCAGGGTATAACCTGATAGAGAGTCCGATCCCGCAACTGGTGGAGGAGATAAGTATTCTGCATCCTGAGGTGAAGTTCGTCATGCGTGACTATATGGAAGAGCTCGAAGCTTCCGGCAAATCAGGGCGAAAGGATCTCTATGAACTTGTCAGTCTGGATATCGCGAATGGACGGGCTCCCGATATGTATTTCGACTGCTTCGATGATATCTCGCTGGGCGAGATGGGAAGACTCGGGTACCTTAAGGATCTAACGCCGTATCTGGAGACACTTAATGAAGACGACTATTTCATGGAGAAGATCACGATGGGCAAGAAGACACCATACTGTGCCAGCCTAACGTATTGGATCCTCGCGTTCGAGGCTTCTCCGGAGTATGTGGAGAATACGGACACGTGGACGTATGACGACTTCTACCGCTGCGCCGGAAAATTCACGGATCTAACCTGTATCCAGAGCGTTTACTCGAAAGAGTCTCTTCTGAAATACGGTGTTCTGGCACAGATGGATGTGTTTACTGCAGGAGGAGAAGCGAACTTCACGGGGGACGATTTCCTGAAACTTCTGAAATGGACGAATGATATCGGGCGGAAGGAAGACTGGGAGGATTATACGAATGCGGAACTGGATGACGGGCTGTTTATGCTTGATTACCAGAGTATAGACTCTCCGGGAAAAGTAATCGATCTCAAGGATCACGTTCTTGTCGGGTTCCCGAATGAGAACGGGGCGCTGCATGCGGTTCCGAATTACCTGCTGGCGATCTCCGCGACAACTTCTCAGGACGAGCTTGCCGGTGAGATCATCCGACATGCCCTTAGTGAGCAGTTCCAGTCGAACTGTCCGGCGATGAGTGCCGGCACAATGATGGTTAACCGGAAGTGCTGGGAACAGGATTTCGAGGAGTCGTATAAACTCTATACGGAATCCTATCCGGAAAAACTGAAACTCAGCAAGGAAGAATACCACGATATGGCGCTACAGACTATTTCCAGAGCGGATCGGTATCTCCATGGATATAAATCGGTTGTGGATGTTGTTCTGGAAGAAGCTGCCGCCTACTATTCCGGCACCTATTCGGCGGAACATGTTGCGGAACTGATCCAGAATCGCGTGAACACATATTTAAAAGAAACGAACTCATAAAGAACCCGGGGCAAGTATACTTCCCGTTTAGTGTTCTGTAATGCTTCAGAATGCTATAATGACCGTGAACACAGTTTTCGGGGAGTTAGAGATATGAGTGATTTGAAGATCATCCCGCTTCCGAAGGATCAGTGGAAGGGTACTCCGATCCTGATGCGGTATAAGGCGGAGGAATACTTCGATGTGGAAGTTACGGAGGATCCGGATTCATTCCATATTGATCTGGTGAAGAAAAAGTTTGAAACACCTGTGACGCATAGTCCGGAGGAATACGATTTCCCGGACGGGCTTTATGCGGACTGGTGGGAAGGCTCGGAAGCCTGGGGTATCGTCTCAGATGATGGAAAATCACTTCTCGCATGTATAGAGTGCTGGGCGGAAGAGTGGAGCAACCGCCTTCTGGTCACGGAGCTCTGGGTCGCGGATGAACTGCACCGTCAGGGCATCGGCACGAAACTGATGAATATCGTCAAGGAAAAAGCACAGCGGGACGGCCGCCGTGCGATCATTCTGGAGACGCAGTCCTGCAACGTCCGTGCGATCACCTTTTACAGAAAACAGGGTTTTCAGCTGATGGGAATCGATACCTGCAGCTACGGAAACTTTGATATCGACCGCCGCGAGGTAAGAGTCAATATGGTCTACTTTATCCGTCCGGATATTGTGCGTGCAAAAGAAGACGACCTTCAGGAGATCCTGGATCTTCAGTACCTCGCATATCAGAGCGAGGCGGCGCTCTTCGGAACTCAGGATATCCCGCCGCTTAAGGAAACTCTCGAGGAAGTAAGAGAAGAACTGAAAAAGGGCATCATCCTGAAGATGGTAACGGAAGACGGTAGAATCATCGGATCAGTACGCTCCTATCAGAAGGATGGTACCGTATATATCGGAAAGCTCATGGTGCATCCGGACTTCCGCGGAAAAGGATACGGAAGCCGTCTTCTCAAGGAGATGGAGCGGTGCTATATCAACAAGCGCTTCGAACTGTTTACCAGTACGAGAAGTGTCGATAACATCCGCCTCTA
>DBYF01000146.1:25404-40247 GCA_002310155.1 Mageeibacillus sp. UBA1193
TATATGGAGAAGAAGCCGAATGTATAAGGTCACGTTTAACGGTAAGGAAATAACGGTAAATACGGAAAGTTCTCTATTCTCTCCGAAGGAGGCGGACAGAGGAACGCTTGCCATGCTCAAGCATGTCGAGTTCCAGGAAGAGGACAAGGTCCTTGATCTGGGCTGCGGCTGCGGGATCGTGTCACTGGCCGCGGCGGCGAACGGCGTGAAGCCTGAGAACATCGTGCTTACCGATGTCGATGCGCTGGCAGTAAGGACCGCAGAGAAAAACATGCGCGCGAACGGTTTCCCCGGAGCGGTTTTCGTGACGGGCGACGCGCTTACGAATGTGCCGGGATCCGACTTCGACCTGATCCTCAGTAACCCGCCGTACCACACCGACTTCAAAGTCGCGAAAACATTTATCGAAAAGGGCTTTAACCGCCTGAAAATCCGCGGTAGAATGTTCATGGTCACTAAGAGGAAAGACTGGTACAAGAACAAGCTGATCGCGATCTTCGGCGGAGTGAAGATCTACGAAGAAGACGGATACTTCGTCTTCGAAGCCCAGAAGAGATCGATGAGCTATTCCACCAGAAAGAAGAAGTGAAACAGGGGTTTGAGTGCTTTTCGAAAAGCACTTGATCAGATACGGGCGTTATGAAAGAAAAAGAGAACGACATCTACCGTATTTACTATCTGGACAGAAACGAGAAAGACCGAAAGAGAAATAAGCGCTATGTAGTCAGTATGGTCGCCACATTTCTGATCGGTCTTGCTGTTATGGTCGTTGCGTGCTCGCTGCTCTGTATGCATATTCCCGGGATGAAAGGACAGATTCTGGCGATGATCCCGATCCCGGTGATCGCATTTCTGATGTGGTTTATCATGTCGAAGGTCCTGACACGCGGCTACGCGAAGGCGCTTCAGAAGGAAGTATATAAGATCCCGGATGCGCACAAAATGTTCGATATCGAGCCACTCTCAGATCCCACGAAGATGGATACATGGTACCACGAGGGCGCGATTTGCCTCATGAGTCAGGAAGACCGTGCGCTGGATCTTTTCTATAACTGGCTGATGGATACCGGCCTTGCTAAGGAAGGCCGAGTCAGACTCTACCGTGTCACCAAAGAGCAGCTCATGATGAAGTATATTTTTCTCGAGGACATCGGAAGCCACCGGCTGTGTGAGGAGTATCTCGTGTTCCCGCTTTCCGAAAGCACTATGCCCGGGAAGAAGAAGGAAGTCCGTGAGTTTATGACGGGTTCGCACCATTATCTGCGTATGGCGGAATGGTTCGCGTATATCGTCAACGGTACGAGAAATGAAAAAGAATACGGCCTGATCCACGACTATAAGGATCAGATCAAAGATTTTACGGAACTTTAAGGAGGGTTATCACATGCGTGATAAGTGGTCATCAAGATCAGCTTTTATTCTTGCCGCGATCGGCTCGGCAGTAGGACTCGGAAATGCCTGGCGTTTCCCGGGACTGGCGGCGAAATATGGTGGAGGTGCCTTCCTGTTCGTATATCTTATCGCGATGCTTGTAGTCGGTATCCCGCTTCTGATGCTGGAGATCGCTGTGGCACGACACACTAAGCAGGGTGCGCCTGGCTCTATGAGATCTCTGAATAAGAAGGCCGAGAGCATCGGCTGGTTCGGCGTATCGAATGGTATCGGCATCTCGATCTACTACGCGGCGGTATTCGCGTGGGTCATCATGATGTTCTTCATGAGCTTTAAGTTCATGGGTATCACCGGCTCAGAGGACGCGACGTCAAAAGCAAGCTCCCTGTGGGCGGAGACCATCAAGACAACAGGCACGACTTCCGGGTTTACGACCTTCGCATGGCCGGTCCTGATCTGCCTCCTGATCGCGTGGATCCTCTGCTATGTCTGCATCCGCAACGGTACGACAACGGTCGGAAAGGTCGTTAAGTATACTGTATCCCTCCCGGTTATCTGCCTTCTGGTCATGGCGGTCAGAGGTATCACGATGTCCGGAGCTATGGATGGTATCTCGAAACTCTTCGTTCCGAAGTGGAGCGCACTTTCTGACTCCAATCTCTGGGTCGATGCGATCGGCCAGGTATTCTACTCTCTGTCGACATCGATGGCCATCATGTTCGCGTACGGTTCTTTCCTCGACGAAAAAGCAAACATCGCGGTCGATGCGATCATCATTGCTTTCTCCGACATGATCATCAGCGTGCTCGCCGGTGTCGTTATGTTCACGACCATGGCAGGTGTCGGCATGCTGGACAATATGTCCGATTCCGGCATCAAGACAGCTTTTATCATCTATCCGCAGGCGATCATCAAGCTCTCTGACAGTGGAGTCGTCAACATGATCTTCGCCTTCATCTTCTACTTCTGCCTGATCACGCTGGCGATCGACTCACTGTTCTCCATTATCGAGGGCGTCTCGACAGCGATCTCGGATAAGTTCCATCTCAATAAGAAGAAAACGACACTCACACTCTGCGTTATTGAAGGCGTCATCAGCCTGATCTATGTGACTGGCGCAGGCCTTGCGGTCCTCGATATCGTAGACCACTATATCAACAGCTTCACGCTCATTCTGACAGGTATCCTCGAGGTGGTCGTGGCCGGCTGGTTTTTCAAAACGACGAAGATCCTCGACCAGGTCAACCGGAATACGAAGAACTTCAAGATGCCGGGCTGGTGGTTCCTGCCATCCATCAAGGCCTTTGCGCCGGCACTCCTCAGCGGCCTGTTCGTATGGAATCTGGTCAACCTCATCCGTGATGGCGGTATTTACGGAAAGGCGGATGATTACTCGATGGCGGGCAATATCATCTTCGGCTGGATAGTCATCGCACTGATCCTGTTGTCGGGTCTGATCATCAAGGCCATCGTCCGGGCGAAAGCGAAGAGCGGCTTTGCCGAGGACGAACGGTCCTGGGAAGACTACACAGACGAAGCGTAAACAGAGGGACCCGATCGGGTCCCTTTTTCTCCTTCCGTTAGCTCCTGCTAACCTTGGAATGCTAAAATGCCCTGTTATTTGCAGAAAGTTTACAAAATGAGTTCAATTGAAACATCAAATTAATTCAATATTTTCGGGGGTGGTGTATAATAATCTTGAGAAATTAGGCAGGCATGCCTATTTTGTCATACCTAAAAACAGGTAAAACTAACGAGAGGAGATAGTACTGATCGAACCTGCTTATGAGTGATTGGACAGGTGAAGACAAGGGATTGCCGGAACTGGAAGTGCCTTCTGCTGAGGAGGTACAGGTCGGAAGTGTTTCTGAAGAAACAGAGCCGTCCGAGGTCTTTTCTGAAGAGCCCGAAAGGGTAGAACAACAGGAAGAGACAGCTCCGGATCAGAAACCGGAAGCGGAAGATGCTACGGTAAAAGCACCGGCCGCAGAAGAGAAAAAGGAACAAAAAACGACTGCAAAATCCAAGAAAAAGCGGAAGAAGAAAACCGCGAAGGACTATGCGATCGAGTTCCTGATCAAGATCGCCATTACGGTGGCGGCAGTTGTGATCCTTTGTATTTTCGTGGTGGGGATCCACGTAAATCACGGTAACTCGTCCTATCCGATGATCAAAGATGGGGATCTGGTGATCACTTGGAAGCTGGGAACCCCGGGAAACGGGGAAGAGATCGCATATAAAGCAGACGGCAAGGTCAAATTCGGCCGGATCGTTGCCCGGGAAGGCGACGAAGTCCGCATCGAGAATGACTGTGTTCTGGTGAACGGGTACATCATCGCTGAGGATGTTGTGTATCCAACGAAAGCCGATGGTGCCGTCATATCATTTCCGTATATCGTCCCACAAGGCACGGTCTTCGTGCTTAATGATTTCCGTTCCGACGTGGGTGATAGTAGAACATATGGGGCCATTCCCATGTCCGATGTAGAAGGAGAAGTCATTCTCGTCCTGCGCCGGCGGGGAATATAAGAAAGTAATTCATTTTAGGAGGAGTACAACAAAATGAAAAAGCTATTCAAAACGTTATCGGCAATGCTGGTAACTGCAGTCGCAGTGACTGCACTCACATTGCCCGTGTCTGCTGACACGCAGTACACCGCGATCAACGGAAACAAAGTTACTTTTTACAAGACGTTGATCTTGGACAAGGACGCGACGATCCCGAATCTGGATTTCACATTCTCCACAGCGGGCGGTGGTGCAGTTTCGAGCCCGGCTTCCGGGAAACTGCCTGTCCTTGCAGGAACCGGAACGATTTCGGATGTGACTGTGCATTTTACATCGTCACTGACGAAAGATGCTACGAATGCGCATAGTGTTTCTGCTGACTATCAGACAGTTACGCTGCCGGTTGAGATCGATCTTACTGCTGCTGCATATAGCGAGCCGGGCGTATACCGCTACTATATCACCGAGGCAGATGGAGATTCCCGCGTGCTTTACGATGTAGATAAGGATCTTGCAGCTACCACCGGTGCTCGCGTAAGAACACTGGATGTATATGTTGAGGACACAGGCGCATCAACACCGGCACTTGCTGTCACAGGCTATGTTATGTATCTTGGCCAGGTGGCAGATGCTCCGAGTATCGGAACAAATGCTACGAATGGTGATGCAGTCAGCGGCGATGTTGTTATCGGAGACTCGGGTATCTATGTTACAGGCAACACGGTAACAGAAGCTACCAGTGCCGGAACAAAAACCAATTACATCATGAACGCTTACAAGACCCACGATCTTACTTTCGGTAAGGAAGTTATCGGAAACCAGGGTTCCCGTGACAAGTATTTTAAGGTAACAGTTACTTGCACAGGCCTTAATGCATCAGACAAGTTCCCGGTTGATATGTCGCATGCAGTAACTGCGCCGACAAAGACGACCGCTACGACCTATGCAGCTGCAGATATGAGTACAGCAAACAACATCACTCAGCTTACAGGTGAACAGCTTACTGACGGTTATGATTTCTATCTGCAGGATGGCAACTATGTAACGATCCTCGGTCTTCCGGAAGGCTGTGGTTATACGGTTTCTGAGACCGCAGAAGACTATACAAGTAATGAGAGAATCACTGCAACGAATTCTTCTTTGGATTGGGACGGAACTGCCGGCGTGGATGCTCTGGGCGACGATCTGACCGGAACAATGAACGCTGATAAGCATACCGGTTTCACCAATGAGAAGAAGGGTGTTATCCCGACAGGTGTTCTCCTTGTTGCAACTCCTGTAATCATTGTTGCTCTTATCGCTGTAGCAGGCGTAGTATTCTTCGCAGTAAGATCTGCAAAGAACAGAGCACAGGAAGACGAGGCTGAGACAGCTGAAGAGTGATCCTTCCTCGGGGAAAAGCGGCCGATTGAATTGACCGCATCTTCGAGCGAGTGCACTGTGTCCGGGAGATCCTATGCGAACGTTCTGGAAAACCATGAACAGCATATACGAGAAAACGATGCTCACGATCTTTGTGATCGCGCTGCTTATTGCCGTGTATGCACTCTATGATACCTGGTATGTCTTCGATCATGCGAATGACAGATCCTACCTGAAATATAAGCCGGGTGTGGCGGAAGAAGACGGTGTTGTTGCCGATTCACCGATCACATCGGATATGGTGGGCTGGATCACGATGGACGATACGAATATCGACTATCCGATCATGCAGGGGGAAGACAATGCTGCATATCTGAACAAAGACCCGTACGGACAGTTTTCACTTTCCGGAAGTATCTTCCTGGACAGCAGAAACAGCAAGGATTTCACTGATGAATACTCGGTCATCTACGGACACCACATGGAATATGGTGTGATGTTCGGAGCGCTCGATGATTATCTCGATGAAGACTATCTTTCTTCCCACAGGCACGGTGAACTGCTGGTGGGACGGGATGGTAAGGTGATGTATGAGCTGGAAGCATTCTATGCTATGTCGGCAGATGCCAAGGACGATTTCATCTTCAATCCTGAATACTATGAGGATCTGTATGCATTCCTGAGTGAGAAGGGCATAGAAGTAAACCACAGGGTTTTGTGCCTCAGTACCTGCGCAGGTGATACCTCAACGACGAGGGTCGTCGTATTTGCATACATATTAGAAAAATAATCGGAGATTAGAGCTTTGAAAGGTTCAATGAAGAAATATATTTCTTTAGCAAAAGCACTGGCAGTCATCATGACGCTGTGTGTCATCCTTTCGTGCGCGATTTCTCCGGTACGTGCTGCTTTTGAATACACGCCGATCGTTGCTGAGATTCCGTTCAGTTGCGTAAAGGCGGCAGGTATAGACAGCAGCTATGAATTTGTGATCGAAAGACTCGATGCATCTTCTCCGGCGCCCCAGGAGGACGTCGTGAAGGTGGACGGATCCGGAAACGCAAAATTCGGTGTCGTTATTGATGAGCCCGGCACATACCGCTACAAGGTCTTTGAGAAGGCGGGCGACAATAAAAACATCATCTACGACGATACGGTGTACATGGTGACACTGTTTGTTACCAACAATAACGAGGGTGGTCTGGAATATCAGGTCATCCTGGCAAAAGATGGGATGGTTAAACCGACAGAAGTGGCTTTTATTAACGATGCAGTCAGAAGAAAGGATCCGATCGTAAAGACCGGTGATATGGGAAAAACCGTTCAGGGCAGAGCATGGATACTTCTTGCTACGGGCGCAGCATTACTCCTCCTTGCGCCCATAAAGAGAAAGGAGACGGACTATGAAGAATAACCGCTCCTTTACCGCTATGCTGTCTGCGATCTGGATGTCTTTGACCGGTGGTTTCCGCTCGAAGACCTTCCGCCGTGCAATCGGTCTTATGCTTGTTGCGTCCATGTTCCTCAGTTCGACCGGAATGGTACTGGCGAAGGAACTCGATGACGAGATGTCTGATCCGTCGACAGGTATCGTTACAGAACTTACTGAAGAATCGTCTTCTGAACCTTCCGAGGAAACTTCGGAGGAAGCGACATCAGAAGAGACTTCTTCCGACACAGAAAAAACAACTGACATATCAGAGATATCGGATACAACGAATTCGTCCGATACATCTGATGAAAGCGAGTCCTTGACCGACGAAACTTCTGATACTTCGGATACTTCGGATACTTCGGATACAGAGGCTTCGGATATCTCATCTGATACGGAAGATTCTGAGATCCCTTCGGATAAAGAAGATACGGAAGCTCCGGCAGAGAGTACGGATTCTCTGCAGGACGGCATGATCCCGGGAATTGCGATGACCGATCCGTCGGTGGCATCTGAACTGAATAAGACAGAGAAGACATTCCGAGGAGATTCCTATTCGGTAGCTGTTTCGTATGGCCCGGAGACGGGAATCCCTGAGGATGCAGAACTGGTCGTTCACGAGATCACTGAGTCGGCAGAGTGTGACGAATATTACGAAAAACTGACCGATGTCGTGGATGACGAGAACGTTGAAACTGCCCGATTCTTCGACATCAGTCTGATGGTCGACGGTGTCGAGTGCGAACCTCTGGAAGGAACGACCGTTTCAGTTAAGATCGTTCTCGATGAGCAGATCGATGGAAATGTCAGCGTTGTCCATCTTCTGGATGATCAGGAAGCAGACGTAGTGGATACCGTATCCAGCAACACCGATGAAGGCACGGAGATTACCTTCGAAGCAGAAGGATTCTCTGCGTATGCGATCGTCTCCGGACCTACGTCCGGTGGACTTGATGCTTCGTATTCTCGTGTTACTTCTCTGGATGAACTTGCTGAGAAAGGTGCTCCGGGAAAGGGCGTATACTTCGGACACCCGTTTGGTTTTGCTTTTACGGATCAAGAGATGACGATTGCTGGCTCTCGAAAAGGTATTGTAAAAACACCGATCCAGTCGAATAAAGTGGTCCCGTTCGTACCGAAAGAAGGTGCGGTACTGTACTATTTTGAAAGACAGGGTGAAAACTCGAATCAGTTTAAGATCTACTGCCTGGATACGGATGGACAAACAAAGAAGTACCTCAAACAACTGCCTGGAACTGGAAATGCAATTGCAAGTGGCAGCCTTGTATTTGATACAGAAGCAAATGCGTCTGTGTTTACTTTTACGGAAAATACACAAACAGGTTCGGATTTTGGTGATCCTCTTAGAGATATTGACTTTTCGAACACGTGGGATATTACATTGGGCGATTACTATATCACTTCGCAGAATGGTAACAATGTTAACCAAAACAAGGGAAAGTCTTTTGCAACATATTATCCTAAGGATGGCTGGATGCCCATGTGCTTCTGGTACTACGATCAGCAGGAACATGACCCGTATGGCCTGGATGGGAAAACAGCTGCTCTTCTGAACACAAAAGGCGGTGACGCAGGAAGAACACTCCAGTCAACACCTCTGAACAGCACGAATCTTGCATCTTTGCAGGTTGCTGTAGTTACGAAAACGGGAACGTCACATCAGGATAAACTCTACGTTTCTGCAGAAGAAAATGCGACGATGTGGACATTTACCTGGGTAAGTGAGGATAATTATTATCTTCAGGACGAATCCGGTAAATATCTTACGATTACATCGTCCGGTCTGTCGATGTCGACGACACCGACGACTGTCCGGGTAGTTCCGGGAACCGACTCATCGTCAGGACAGATCTCTCTAATGAATGGAACCGATATGCTTACATTCAGCGGATCTGCTGATACAGGATTTAACGTCAATAACGACACCACTACCACCAAAGACCGCTGGCTCTATCTGGCAGAAGAAAGAGATCTGACTCCGGATTACGAGAAGACATATTCTGCCAGAAAGATCAGCGTATCCGATCCGGCTCTGGAAAACGGAGAACAGGTCATCGTTTATACGCGCCGCTGGGAATATGACTCGGCGCTGGGTCGTTACGGATATAAGTACTACGCAATCGATCACGACGGAAACCTGGTTCGTTGCTATGAGAGCGGTGACTACCTGCAGTGGACAGATAACCTGATCAATACACTGCTTTGGGATTTCACGATCTATTACAACGAAGGTTATACTTCCGGAAAAGAGAATGAGAATAATTATTATGAACTCTATAACGAGTATTCTCAGAAGTATATTGCGCCTCAGCTTACTGACGGACAGATCCTTTCGAGTTCTAAAATCGGTATCCAGCTCGATGGACGAAAGCGCGACCGGTATTATTCTTCGATCGTTGCTTGGGACGATGATGGTTATGCGTATTCCAGCGTAATTACCACGGATCAGGAGAATATCGCGGCGGGTGATTTTTCCGAGGCGGAAGACTTCTATTTCGCCATTATTCAGGACGATCTGACTACGGATGTCGACCTTACTACGGTGGATACAGTAGATAATGCTACCTATGGTATTGTGATGAAGATGCAGGATTTTGCGTCGAAACAGTCCATGACAAGGATCCTGGAGACCTTGGACAATACTACTGATTACCATCATACGGGTATGCTTTCTACGAAATTGGAAAATGGTTATCCGACTATTACAAAGACCGGGCAACCGCTCACAACACTCTTTAACAACCCGAAGGAAGTAAACCATCTGTTTATTGAATCGACTCATGCTGCTACAGGATACTTCGAGTATGACAGTACCCAGAACTTTGCATCGCTGAATAGTTCCAGAACGGAATTCACAGTATATCAGCAGTTGGGAACGCACGATGATCAACAGAAGAGCACTCTGCAACATGGTCAGTTCCTGCCGTACAATGACCTTACAGAGAATCACTATGCGCAGAAAAATGCTTTGAATCTGTATAACATGAACGCCAGATTGAACGACACTTCTGCCGGACGTCTTCCGGATAGTGATCCGAGAAAATATGAAAAACTCTACCGTGTAGATAATCCGAACCTGCAATTCGGAATGGAGCTGACAGCTTCCTTTATTCAGACCCCAAGCGGACTGGATGACTGGGGACACGATATTATCTACGAGTTCACGGGAGACGATGACTTCTGGTTCTACGTAGATGATGAACTGGTCATCGACCTCGGCGGATGCCACAGCGCAATGGCCGGATCGATCAACTTTGCTACCGGCGAGGTCATCGTTGATGGAGAAAGGACCACACTGAGAGACATCTTCTACAATAATTACGAGGCACGTGCAAAAGCAGAAGGTATGAGTGATTCGGAAGCTGCGGCGGATGCTCAGGCTTATGTTGACGGACTGTTTGTTCAAAAACCAAATGGCGACTACGTATTCAGAGACTATACCACGCATACCATGAAGATGTTCTATCTTGAGCGTGGCGGCGGTGCTTCGAACCTTCACATGAAGTTCAACCAGTCTTCCGTTACACCTGGTAAAGTCGTTCTCGGTAAGCAGGTTACAGGTATAGATTCTGCCGATTCTGTTATGGCAGAGTTCCCGTATCAGATCTTCTATACGAGGAAAAACGAGACTACTCAGCTTATCGAAACTTGTCCGCTTCTGGGAAATACCGCCGGAATGAGTGTTGTCTATCGTGGAACAAACGATCCTGTACCGTTCAAGCCGGTATTGACCATTGACGGAGTAGATTATTCGAACGTATTCCTGCTGAAGCCCGGAGAAGAATGCGAGATCTCGTTCCCGGATAATATGGTTGAATATTATGTCGTCGAGTGCGGAGTTAACCCGTCTCTCTACGAAAAAGTATATGTCAACGGTAATGAGATGAATCCGACCTCGACTGACTCGAACGGACGTGGAAACTATGCGATCCAGCCGGCGAAAGCGAAAGACCGTACGAACGTGAAATATGTAAACCAGATCGATCCGGATGCGATCCGTACACTGAATATCCAGAAAAAACTGTATGAAGAAGATGGTGTTAGAGAGATCAGAGCCGAGAATTGTGATGCGCGCTTTAACTTCCGTCTGTATCTTTCCGGCGAATACGACAGTGCTATCACACCTCAGAATAAGAGCGGCTATGAAGCATATATGTATAACTATCATGTAAAAGATGCTTCCGGAAATTACTGTTACTGGGATTCTACGGCAAAAGACTTCCGCTCGCTCAATGAGACAGATTTTTCAAATCTGACTGCTGCGCAGAAAGTAAGCGCAACATTCCAGACATCCATGTATGGCGCGATCTCGAAGATCCCTGCCGGTTACACGGTAGAAGTCAGAGGTCTCATGGTCGGATCTCACTACATGGTAGAAGAACGTGACAATGAAGTTCCAGATGGATATTCCAGAAGAGATTACTATTACTGTCAGGATGTCAGTGATACGGTTGCGTATAGCATAAGTACTGATCCGTACAGTGACACGATGGGAACAGATGTAAGTCCGAAGGTAGTTGTCAACAACCTCAAGGGCTATGGTCTGCGTGTGTACAAGGAGTGGACAGATAAGGACTTCATGGACAGCCATGCGGATGCTTTCTTCGCGGTATATAAGAAGAGTGGAAATGATTATGTTCTGGCTCATCCGGATCCGACACTTCAGAATGCAGTTCACTGCATCAAGACAAATAAGGATACATCTTACTGGTACTTTGAACACCTGGATTCCGGACTTACTCTGAACGACTATGTGATCCGTGAAGTCAAACTCAATGGCACATACAGTGTGGATTCCAATGGTGTTGTGACGGTTGCTCCTTCTGACGTGGAGCCGATCGCCGATGGCGGAGAGATCACGATCAGAGGCACAATGACGGGTGCAACGACGGCCAATGATTATGATTACACGGTTTCTTATGAAAAGGGCGCGCTCCTGGACGGCTCCAATATCCGTGTAGATAAGGTCATCAACGACCGTCCGGGACTCGGGCTGATGAAGACTGACTGGGATGGTGTGACCATGCTCAAGGATGCTGAGTTTACTGTCGTATCTTACGATGACCATGGGGATATTACTTTCAAGAAAAAGTTCGTTTCTGATGAGAATGGTAATATCACGAAGGCGTTCTTCGTAGAGGGAACGACATATCACCTTACTGAGATCAAGACTCCGACTGGTTACTACTGTCCGACCGATGAGATCACGGTCATTTTCAGAAATAACCAGTTCGAAGTAACGGATACTTCCGGTAATGGTTTTGGCATCGGAACGGGAACAGTCACTCTCGGAAATGATACGATCCTTTCTATCAAGAACAAGAACTATACACTTCGTGTGCTGAAGGTAGATGCGTATGACGAATCTCCGCTTCAGGGAGCGCACTTCGCACTTCATAAGCAGATCAAGGTCGGCCCGGTTACCATGTTCGACTACGATCCGGTACCGGGTTACGAGGATATGGTATCTGATGCGAACGGCGTCCTTCAGGAACTGGACAATCTTCTTCCGGCCGGAACCTATGAGCTCCGCGAGCTTCAGGCACCTCTCGGATATCTGTCGCTGACTCATAACGTCCGCTTCGTTGTCGGAGATACTGGCGGAATCACGCTTCTGAATAACTACACGGACGTAACCGTGACCTCGGATGATTCCGTTCCGGAAACGATGGCATTCGAGATGAAGATCAAAGATTCTTCCGTAAGTAAGGTGCTTACCGTGACGAAGACAGTCAGCGGCAACATGGGAAGCCGTGACCAGAAGTTTGATTTCACGGCGACATTCTGTGATTCCAACGGAACTCCTTACCAGGACGGTATCGTTACCGCACGCTATGGAGATGGTACAGAAGTGACGATCACTCTCGATAGTACAGGGTCTACAACGTTCCAGCTGGCTCATGGCGACTCGATCCGTTTTGTACTTCCTGAAGATACGCAGTATACTGTCACAGAAGATCCGAACGGTTATACTGCTACATGGAGAGTCAATAACGGAGGAATCCAGCAGGGAAGTGTGGCGAGCGGAACGCTTACGGAAAACAATACCGTAGCATTCACGAATGCCAAGAATGGTATTATCCCGACTGGCGTGACCTTCAAGATCGAGCTCCTTCTGGGCGCGATTATGATCCTCTCCGGTGCAGGCAGCGTAATCCTGTTCACAAAGAGAAGAAGACGGGAAGAAGATGCTTAAAAAGAAACTCCCATGGATGTTATTGTTTCTGGTGCTGATGGTATTCAGCATCTGGGCCGTCGTGTCCAGAAGTGACAGTTTTTCGCCGTCGCTTCTTAGAGAGACTCTCATCCATTCAGATGTAAAATGGCTCGTCCTGGCGGTAGTCGGGATGCTCTGTAATATCCTTTTCGAAGGAATCGCACTCGATATCCTTGTTCGTACTTTGACGAAGACGGAAGGTCAGAAGCCGATCAGAAGTCACGGTATCGTGTACTCCGCGGCAGATATCTATTTTTCCGCGATCACTCCGTCCGCTTCCGCCGGCCAGCCGGCGAGCGCTTTTTTCATGAACAGGGATGGGATTCCGGTCGCAAAATCCGCTGTCATCCTAGTCCTGAACATGCTCTTCTATACCGGAGCTCTCGCGATCGTTGGCGTGATCGGTTTTGCCATCAGCCCGAAGATCTACTGGGGGATGGATCCTCTTGCCCAGACGCTGGTCATGGTCGGTTTCATTATCCTTCTGGTGCTCTGTACAGTCTTCGTTCTGGTCCTGAAGAAAGAACGCTGGATCAGAAATGTCGCGGTCAAGCTCGTAAAGTTTGCGAAGAAGATGCACCTCATCCGTGATGTAGACGGCCGTGTCAAGAAGATCGATTCGGCGATCGAGCAGTACAAGAACTGCGCGGATCTGATCTTTAAGAATAAGCCTGCAATGTTCGCTGCTTTCTTTCTGAATCTCCTGCAGAGATTCTCCCTGGTAAGTACGACGGTGCTGGTCTATCTCGCATTCGGCGGATCCATGAGCAATCTTGCAGATGTCACCGCTGTTTCCTGTCTCGTACTTGTCGGCGTGTACAGTCTTCCGGTACCGGGCGGTATGGGTGTCGCGGATTACCTTCTGCTGAGCGGACTTTGCCAGATCGACGATATCGCGAGTACCGCGAACCTCGCACTGTTCTCCCGTGGCATCTCATTTTACAGCTGCATCTTCATCACGATCATCATCCTGATCGTCGGATATGCACTTCAGGAAAGAAGGATCCAGAAGCAGAAGGCGGAGGCAAAAGCTGTGGCTGCGGATGATGCTTCGGAAGGATCTGACACAAAAGTCGGGTAAGTGTGCTTTTCGCGCAGGAACTAGACAATGTCAGGGTGCTTTTTTCAATTAATCCTGTTATACTCATAGAGGCGTGTTTTTCGCGTGTAGTATTGGTAGCAAATGTAGGAGGAATAGAATATGCCTATTACAGAATATCTAGAGAGAAATGCAGATCTCTACGGTGATGAGGTCGCACTGGTTGAACTCAATCCTGAACAGCAGGAGACCGGCCGCATCACATGGAAAGAATTTGAACTGATCCAGCCCACAAAGACACAGGCTTACCGCCGCCAGATCACATGGAAGGTCTTCGATGAGAAGGCAAACCGTCTGGCCAATATGCTTCTGTCCAGAGGTATAAAGAAGGGCAACAAGATCGGTATCCTCATGATGAACTGCCTCGAGTGGCTCCCGATCTACTTCGGTATCTTGAAGACCGGCGCGCTCGCAGTTCCGCTTAACTTCCGCTACACATCTGATGAGATCCTCTACTGCTCGAACCTGGCAGAACTGGATATCCTCTTCTTCGGTCCGGAGTTCATCTCCCGTATCGAGAATATCGAGCCGGCACTCCACAAGAACCGTGCACTTATCTATGTAGGTGAGCAGTGCCCGTCTTTCGCAGAAGATTACCGTCTCATCACAGGCGATTATTCCAGCACACGCCCGAACATCCCGCTTACGGATGACGATTTCGGTGCAATCTATTTCAGCTCCGGTACGACCGGTTTTCCGAAGGCGATCCTGCATCGTCACAGAAGCCTTTCCCATGCCGCAGCTGTTGAGCAGAATCATCATTCTACATCGCGTGATGACTGCTTCCTCTGCATTCCGCCACTCTATCATAC
>DBYF01000146.1:40363-41266 GCA_002310155.1 Mageeibacillus sp. UBA1193
CCGTGGGCACAGGATATCCTCGATGCGCTCGACCGCGGTGATGTAAAACTTGAAGATTATAAGCTCGATCAGTGGAGACTGATGCACATCGGCGCCCAGCCGGTCCCGAAGTCCCTGATCAAGAGATGGCTTGCTTACTTCCCGAACCATCAGTATGATACGAACTACGGTCTTTCCGAGTCGATCGGACCCGGCTGCGTTCATCTCGGTGTTGAGAATGTCGAGAAGGTCGGCGCGATCGGTATCCCGGGCTATGGCTGGGAGTGCAAGATCATCGACGAGAACGGCAACATCGTGAAGCAGGGCGAGGTCGGTGAACTCTGTGTTAAGGGTAACGGCGTCATGGAATGCTATTACAATAATCCGGAAGCAACAGCAGAAGTCCTTAAGGACGGCTGGCTACTGACCGGCGATATGGGCCGTCAGGACGAAGACGGATTCATCTACCTTGTTGACAGAAAGAAGGACGTCATCATCTCCGGTGGTGAGAACCTCTATCCGGTCGAGATCGAGGACTTCATCATGAAGAACGACAAGATCAAGGACGTTGCCGTTATCGGTCTTCCGGACAAGCGTCAGGGCGAGATCGCCGGCGCAATCATCGAGGTCAAGGAAGGCATGACCATGACAGAAGAAGAGGTCAACGACTTCTGCCTGCAGATGCCGAGATATAAGAGACCGAGAAAGATCATCTTCGCTCCGGTACTGCGTAATGCCACAGGTAAGATCGAGAAGCCGAAGCTTCGTAAGATGTATGGCGAGGAGTACCTGGTCGCTTACGAGAATCAGGATTGATCAGGCAAGAGTGCTTTTATATTAGAAACAATGACACCGGGTGTTCGAAAGGATGCCCGGTGTTTTTTCCGTTCGGAAAGGGTTGTGTCGGAGTTTGGTCGGAAGGAT
>DBYF01000107.1:0-1155 GCA_002310155.1 Mageeibacillus sp. UBA1193
GTGATGGGCTGTGCACGCTGGAGATGTGTGTAACCCGGCATATATGTCTCGGTATTCTTCTTCGCAATGTCGATCAGCGTATCGCGGAGTGAACCGAGAAGAGACTGGATCTCTTTGGCTTCATCAACAGCATAAAGACGCTGGTCCAGAGCGACCTGGTCATTTCTGGATCTTCCGGTGTGAAGTCTCTTTCCTGCATCACCGATACGCTCGGTGAGTTCTTCCTCGATGAACATATGGATGTCTTCGGCATCCGAATCAAAGGTGAGCTTTCCGGAATCGATATCGTCTAAGATGGAAAGAAGTCCTTCCTTGATCTTATCGGCATCTTCCTGGGAGATGATGCCCTGCTTGGCAAGCATCTGACTATGGGCTACAGAACCCTCGATATCCTGTTTATACATTCTGCAGTCAAAGGGAAGAGACGAGTTAAAATCGTTAACTGCCTTATCAGTCGCTTTCTCAAATCTTCCTGCCCACATTTTCTTAGCCATATGTGTTCCCTGCCTTTATCTCAATTTACTGGTTAATGATACCACAATTCTGGGCCTCGATGTCGTTTTAATAAGTAAAAGAATATGTATTGACAAAAATACCTTGTGTTCTATAATTGACTTGCCTAAGGGGAAGCGGAATAACTGCTGATAGCAAGGTGTATATCTTATATGATATTTCTGTGCTTATGATTATTCACGCCTTTTGGCGTGATTTTTTTGTTATAAGGGGAGATCTGATATGGAAAACCGGGTAGCCGTGATCAGTGTGATCGTCGAAGAGAACGGGGATACAAATGAACTCAATAATCTTCTTCATGAATACGGTCAGTATATCGTAGGAAGAATGGGTATCCCGTACAGAAACAGAAAGATCAACATCATCAGCGTGGTGATCGATGCTCCGCAGGATGATATCGCGACTCTTTCCGGAAAGATCGGAAATCTTCCGAACATCAGCGTAAAAACAACTTATTCTGCCGTTAAGGATTGAAAAAGAAAGGATAAAACACATGTATAAGTATGACCCGAAATCATTGATCGCCGATGAGTTTATCAATGATGAAGAAATCAAAGAAACACTGGCATACGCCGAAGCAAATAAGAACAACTTCGAACTGATCGACGCGATCCTTGAAAAGGCTCGCCCGGGTAATCTTCA
>DBYF01000107.1:1208-5992 GCA_002310155.1 Mageeibacillus sp. UBA1193
CTGTGAAGATCCGGAACGTATCAAGAAGATGTTCGAGATCGCAGAAGAGATCAAGCAGGCTTACTACGGTAACAGAATCGTGCTTTTCGCGCCGCTCTATCTCTCCAATTACTGCATCAACGGATGTCTGTACTGTCCTTATCACGCGAAGAACAAGACGATCCCGAGAAAGAAACTCACCCAGGAAGAGATCCGTCAGGAAGTTATCGCACTTCAGGATATGGGTCATAAGAGACTGGCGATTGAGGCAGGTGAGGATCCGAAGAACAATCCGATCGAGTATATCCTCGAGTGCATCAAGACGATCTACAGCGTTCACCATAAGAATGGTGATATCAGAAGAGTTAACGTAAATATCGCTGCGACAACAGTTGAGAACTACAGAAAACTGAAAGAGGCAGGTATCGGTACCTATATCCTCTTCCAGGAAACATACCACAAAGACAGCTACCTCAAGCTTCATCCGACAGGACCGAAGCACGACTATAACTACCACACCGAGGCCATGGATCGCGCCATGGAAGGCGGTATCGACGACGTCGGACTGGGAGTGCTTTTCGGACTGGAACTTTATAAGTATGAATTTGCCGGCTTGATCATGCATGCAGAGCATCTGGAAGCCGTTCATGGCGTCGGTCCGCATACGATCAGCGTACCGCGTGTAAAGCGTGCAGATGACATCGATCCGAATGAGTTTGACGGCGGTATCGATGATCAGACATTCGAGAAGATCATTGCGTGCATCCGTCTGGCGGTTCCTTACACAGGAATGATCATTTCCACACGTGAGAGCCAGCAGGTCCGTGAAAAGGCCCTGAAGATGGGTATTTCCCAGATCAGTGGCGCCAGCAGAACTTCTGTCGGCGGATATACGGAAGAAGAGCGTCCGACAGATACAGAACAGTTCGATGTTTCCGACCAGAGAACACTTGATGAAGTCGTAAGATGGCTAATGGAGACCGAGCATGTACCGTCTTTCTGTACCGCCTGCTATCGTGAAGGCCGTACGGGCGACCGTTTCATGAGTCTCTGTAAGAGCGGCCAGATCCTGAACTGCTGTCATCCGAATGCGTTGATGACGCTCGCCGAGTTCCTGGTCGATTATGCTTCCGAGGATACTAAGAAGGTCGGCTGGGCACTGATCGAGAAAGAGCTTGCCAAGATCCCGAAGGATAATGTCCGTGAGATCTGCGCTAAGCACATCGAGGAGATCAAGAATTCGAACAGCCGCGATTTCCGCTTCTGATCCCCAGGTCCGTCTTGTTGCAATAAACTCTCCTAATGTTAAAATGTAATAGGCATTGGTCACATTGGGGAGAGTAACATGGGAAAAAGGTTTCGGTACGATGCGTTTATCAGTTACCGGCATTGTCAGCCGGACAACGAGATAGCGAAGCAGCTTCAAAAAAAACTCGAAAATTTCCGGCTTCCGAAGGCGATTACCGATAAGATCGGTAAGGTACGCCCTCTTCGGATATTCCGCGATGAAACGGAGCTTACCGTAGCCGATGATCTGTCTGACGCGATCTCGACAGCTATTTGGGAATCGAAATATCTGATCTGTGTCTGTTCTCCGTCGTATCTGGAATCGGTCTGGTGCATGAAAGAAATCGATGCTTTCCTTCGGTTCAATGACAGAAAACATATCCTTCTTGTCCTGGCCGATGGAGAGCCGGTTACATCATTCCCGGAAGTATTGCTTTATGAAGAAGTGTTTCAGATGGGACCGGACGGTCATCCTCAGAAATACAGACAGTATAAAGAGCCTCTCGCTGCGGACTGTAGAGGAGACTCTCCCAGAGAGAGAAAAGCGAAGACTGACAATGCTGTGATCCGTCTGGTCTCAGGGATCATGGGCATCTCTTATGATGAGCTTTCGCAAAGACACAGAAAAGAAGAGTATAACCGGACAAGAAATCGTGTCCTTGTGGTTTTCGGTGTGCTTCTTGCGATCATTGCCGTCTGTGTTTTCTTTCTTGCCCGTATCTCCAGACAGAAGGTTCAGATCTCGAGACAGCAGGAGGAACTCCAGGCCCATAAAGATGAGATCGAAGCGCAAAAGAATACCATACAGCAGAAGTATGAGGATTCGATCGCGGGCATCTCGGAAAACCTTCTTCGTGACGGTAAAAGAAAAGATGCCGTATATGCGGCAAGAAGCGTACTCCCGGATAATAAGACGGACGGCTATAGCGATTCTGCCTTAAAAGCACTCTCCGGCGCGCTGGGGATATATGAGTTTCCCGATCTGGTTGTTTCAGACGATTCGATCCAGTTTCCGTGCGCCATATCCAATTACAATGTGTCTCCTTTTGGCGGGTATATTGCGGTTCTGGGTCTTGACCAGAATAGATTTGTTATGGACGTTTCGAGCGGTAAGATGCTTCTCCGCTATCAGGATACGCAATATGCGGATTGCGTTTTTGACGGAGACCGCGGAGTCGTGTTTCAAAGAGATAATGAAAACTACAAATATCTCGATTTTGCATCCGGTACGGAAACGGATCTCGGCCTCGGTGATGTGAAACTCATTTCCGATCCGCTGGGAAACGGATATGCGTCAATAACTGATGATGAAATAGTAATTTTCCGTGGGCCGGAAGCTCTCTGCCGTCTTGATGTACGAGGGGAATCGCTGCCGGATACGGTTAAGATCCGATCTTTTGCTTATGTATTCTTTTCCATTGATGGGAATGAAGCCTGTATAATTATCTCGGATTATGATTCGGGAACGACATATGTATATTCTGCGGATCTCAAAAATGGAAGTGTTCAAAACAGATTTACCGATCGTTCAGGGATCATTGATTGCTGCACGGATGGGAAGACGATGCTTAGTTTGAAATCCGGATCGCAAACGAGCGTGATTCTTTGTGCAAAAGATCTTGCCACCGGTAAAGAAGTGCTTTCCTCGAAGTACAATGTCGCGATGATACCTTCCGGATTTGCCGTTTTCGGGGACGACATTGTTTATTATACTCAGAATAAAATCTATATTTATGATCTCAATTTCGGATTGAAAAAAACGATCGACACTGATACCGAGCTTTCTGCATATATTTTTACTCCGGAAGGAATTGCCATTTTTGACACGCAGGACGGATGTTATCTGATCCGGAATGGTGAATGCCGTTTCTTTGATCCGGATATGGATGATACCAATCTGATCCTGTCCAAAGAATTTGCGGACGGAACGCTGTTCCTCAGTACAACAGGGAGTAATCAGATTGATACCTTTTCATATAGAGAAACAGATTACCTGAAACCATATGCCGATACTCCGGTTTCTTTTTCGATCCGGAATAAGTTAGACGATCCTGAAATTCCGGCACTTGAGGATAAGGTGATGAAAAAGGAAAAGGAATTCAGCCGGAACATGATCTATGAAGTGATCATGTGTGAAAATGCAGATTATGCGGCCTTCCAGTTATGGGACGGGGAAGTCTGTGTATACAGCCGGTTGACAGGTGACCGTGTAAAGACTTTATATCCGGCGGACGGATATGTCTGGTCGTTCTATTATGATGCATCCTGCGGGAATTACTACATCGGAACAGAGAACTCGGTTGAGGTATTTGACAGTGAGTTCAGAAGCATCGGAAGTATATCCGGCTGCAGTCTGTCCGGATACGACGGGGCAACAGGGCACCCGGTCGTAACGCATAGGCGGGGAGATGACCTTGATTATTATCTTGTCATGCCGGTCAGCTATGAAGAACTGATCTCACTTGCCGATGATCTTCTTTCCGGGTATGAACCCAGTCAGAGGGTAAGGGAAAAGTACGGATTGTCGTAAGCTCAGTAAAAAGCGGCTTCCCGGGATTCCGGTAAGCCGCTTTGCTTTTACTGCTTGTATGTGTCAACGATTTCCAGATCGACCAGCGCTTTGTTTCTGTAATTGAGATCTTCACGAAGTGTGAAGCCCTGTGCTTCCCAGAACGCGTTGCCGAGATCGTTTGTTTTGAAAGCGACCAGAGCGACTTTCTTGATGCCTTCTTTATTCAGCGCTTCAAGGGCAAGATCAACGAGCTTGCTTCCGATGCCCAGCCGCCTGTGATCCGGTGAGATAGACATGTGCTGGATGTATCCACGTCTTCCGTCATGACCGCAGAGGATCACGCCGACCACGTGGCCGTCTATTGTTGCCACAAAAGAAGTGGTGGGATTTCTCTGAAGATACTTAGCGATGCCTTCTTTTGAATCGTCTGTGGAATTCAGTCCGTTATGACAGGCGATCCAGATCGGATACACCTCGTCATAGTCCTCGATTGTCATAAGTCTGTAGTTAATCATATTCGTACCTCGTAATAGAAAAGGGACCGTACTTCTACGGTCCCTTGGATGATCTTTATTCAGTCAGCAAATCAGAGCAGACCGTTCTTCTGCTTCATCTTAGCGTTGACCTTCATCGGGAGACCGAAGCAGTTGATAAATCCGCCTGCATCTGCCTGGTTGTAAACATCGTCAGCCTCGAATGTTGCGATTTCCGGATCGTAGAGGGAGAACGGAGAAGTGGTGCCTGCCGGTGTGCAGTTACCCTTGTAGAGCTTCATACGGACTTCACCGGTAACAACTTCCTGTGTCTTATCTACGAATGCGGAGATTGCCTCACGGAGCGGGTGGAACCACTGACCGTAGTAAACGAGTTCGGAGAACTTCTGGGCTACGAGATCCTTGTAGTGGATCGTGTCACGCTCAACAGTGAGAAGCTCGAGTTCACGGTGTGCAGCGAAAAGGAGTGTTCCGCCGGGTGTCTCGTAAACGCCGCGGCTCTTCATACCAAC
>DBYF01000107.1:6007-6631 GCA_002310155.1 Mageeibacillus sp. UBA1193
GTTCTCAACGATATCAGCGATACCTACGCCGTTAGCGCCGGCAACCTTGTTGCAGTATCTGAGAAGATCAGCAGCGGACATCTTCTGGCCGTCAACTTCTACCGGGATACCTTTCTCGAACTTGATCGTTACATAGGTCGGTGTGTCCGGAGCTTTTTCAGGAGAAACCATGAGCTCAAGGATCTTATCGAGGTTCGGCTCGTTTGCCGGATCTTCGAGGTCCATACCCTCGTGAGAGAGGTGCCAGAGGTTCTCATCCTTGGAATAGTTGTTCTCCTTAGTAACCGGAACTTCGATACCACGTGCGTTAGCGTAGTCGATCTCTTCGTCACGGGACTTGATATCCCAGATTCTCCACGGAGCGAGGATCTTCATGTCAGGATCCAGAGCCTTGATGGAAAGCTCGAAACGAACCTGATCGTTACCCTTACCTGTGCAGCCGTGAACGATTGTGGTGCAGCCGTTAGCGTGTGCAGCCTCAACGAAGTGCTTTGCGATTACAGGACGTGCCATGGATGTGCCGAGGAGGTACTTACCCTCGTAAACTGCATTTGCCTTAAGAGTAGGGAAGACAAAGTCAGAAACAAACTCTTCGGAGATATCTTCGATGATGCACTTGATAGC
>DBYF01000062.1:0-8151 GCA_002310155.1 Mageeibacillus sp. UBA1193
GCCTGAAGTACATCTTTCTGATTGTAGCCCTTGGCTCTCATGACCTCAGCTTCTGTCAGACCGGCAAGTCTCTGGGATTCTGCATCCGCCTGAGCGGCAATGATCTTTCTCTCTGCTTCGCGTCTTGCGATTTCAGTCTCAGTCAGCTGCTTCTGCAGTTCTGCTTCTCTGTGAGCTACTTCAATGGCAGCCTTGCTCTGTTCCTGCGCGGTGCGGTACTGAGCTTCACTCTGTGCCTGCGCGGTCTTAACTGTCGCTTCTGCCTGAATGATCCTTGTATGCAGAGTGATCGTATGGAGCTCTCTGATCCGCTTGAAGTTCGGGTCGTTTTCCGGAAGGACCACACTGGTTACATAGAACTGCGGGATCGTCAGACCATACTCCTCAAATCCGGGCAGGATCTTCTCGCGGAGATTGTCGGAAATGATACCCAGGTTCTCATCGATCTCCAGAATATCGATCTCATTGGCCTTGATGACTGCCGGGAGATTTGTCTTGACCGCATTTGAGATCAACGGACGGAAAGACTCCTGCAGTGACTTGGTAAAATCAGGACCGTCCTCCCAGGCGATTCCCTTCATCGTTCCAACCAGCTGAATGAGCAGCTTTCTGGAATTGGAGACCTGAAGATTCATCTCACCGGATGCGCCTAAATCCAGAGGTGTACCTGTGAGCGGGTCGATAAATCTGACCTTATCCGGAGTGCCCCATTTGATGGCCATCTGAACAGTCTTATTGATAAAATAGACTTCCGCATGGAAGACGCTTACCGGACCGGTCGCCAGCTTATATGCCTTCTCGAGAAGCGGGAGATTCTGCGTCTCGAGAGTATATCGTCCCGGTCCGAATGTATCCAGGGCCTGACCGTCTTTAAAGAAGACCGCTTCCTGGCTTTCGTGTACGATCAGCTGGGATCCGTAGTTAAAATCCTCAATGGGATGCTTCCAAATAAAGGTATCGTTATCGCCCTCATATTTGATAACGCTGATCAATCCTTCTTTCTTAATCTCCTCAGACATCAATCGTCCCTCCTCGTCGTTGATTCACAATGAATTTCAGAACCGGCAGAAAATACCATGATCGGTCCTTATTACTCATAACGCTTGTAGTATAACAGATTACAAGTTTCTTTGATAGGCTATTGTCATCCGAATAGGCGCTTCTAATCTGCGGAATATCGTTCTTTTGACCTGACCGGAAAATGAATCCCCGGAAAACCTGTTTCCAGATTATCCGGGGATAGTATTGCGATTATACACCTGATGGAAGTCCGCTAAGTTCGGACTTCATTTCGGATCATTCAAGGTCTTTTCTCTTACGAATGACCGAAACGGTAAAGACTCCACCAAGGGCAACCATCAGGATCGCGATGATCTCGATCGGAGCACCTACATCACCTGTCTTAACAAGGGCGCCCTTCTCACTGTTCGCATTACTGTTTGCCGCCTCTACGATAGTATTCTCACTGCCCTCAACAATAGTAAGCTTAGTGTTCGAATAACCATCGGTAAATTCAATATGGACATTGTATTCACCGGGCTTAAGGCTCTCCAGATAGAGTGAATCTATTTCAATGATCGTTGAACCTTTTGTGACTTTAAGCGCCATATCCGGTACTTTTTTGTCACCGAAACTGATGCTCTTATAATTCTCAATCGGTCCTTCTGAACGGATCACGATATTCGTTTTGCTTCCGAGTGTATACTTCGGATCGGCACCGTTCAGGATCTTATACTCCTTCAGGCCTGCATTCGACGGATTCTCCTTATTAGGATCTACTGCAGAAGGATTCTGCGTGCCCGGATCTAATGTAGAAGGATCCTCTGTCTTCGGAGGTTCTGTAGTAGGAATCGCCGTTCCGTCAGTAGCATAGAGGGTAATATCACCGTTTAAGATCTCAGTGCCGAAGTCAAATCTCTCCGTGCATGCAGCATCCTTATACCAGCCGGTGATCTCCTTGCCTTCAGGAAGTTCAAATGTCTCGGCCGGGATCCTGTATCCGATCCGGTCAAGGACCGTCACATTCTCCATCTCGAAAGCCGAAAGATCAAATGTAACCTTTGCTTCCGGTCCTACAGGAATTCTCTTGATCGAGAAGTTATCGAGGTAAAGATCCGATGTGCCGGATGTCTCGACATACATCTTAAGTGCATTGTACTCAGAAGGAACTCTGATCGTTGTTCCCACAGACTTGTACTTGCCTGCTGTTGCCGGTGTGGAAAGATAATTCGGCCATACACTGTCGATATCACCTGACAGTTTCACCGTTTCATCATTCGTCTTGGCATCGAACTGTACATCAATCTCGTTTCCGATATAAGCACTTGCATCGAAAGTGATTCCGTAATAGGTCTGATCATTCTCAGAAAGAACGACAGCATTTCCTGTCTCATCTTCAACGACAGAGAGCTTACCTGCGCCGCCCCATCTGGTACCGAAGATATTGCTTTCTCCTTCGACATCTTCAGCGAACTCGGCATATCTTACCGAGAAGTCGTCCAGATACATATCAGCATTTCCATCCGTCTCGACATAAAGCTTCGCGCTTACACCGCCTGCCGGAATCGCAAAGGTAGCGGTAATCTTTGTCCAGTCTCCGGAAGAAGCTGTTTTCGCACATGGAACAGGTGTGTCACCATCGATTCCGAGTGTGATATTCGAATCATCTGTCTTTACATATACGGAAGCCGTAATGTACTGACCGATATAGTCGCTTACATCAAAGCTGACGTTCGCATCCTGTTCCTGTCTGGTAACGCGGAGGCTCTGTGAGCCGGACTTCGCGACTGTTTCAGAAACAGTAAGGACAGGCATATGACCTACGCCTCGGGAAGAAGCGATATTCTCGGCATCCTCAAATCCTTCATCCTTGCCTACGGCTTTCACTCTGAGTGCATCAATATAAATGTCAGAGAGATCTTCTGTCTCAAAATAGAGATTCAGGGCCTTAAGCTCTGCGGGGATCTTGTATTCGCCGATGATCTGTACCCACTCTCCGGATGAAGTATCCGCTGTGGTGATATTCGGCCATTTGCCATCGATATCTGCTGAGATCTTCACCATCGGAGCATCTGATTTTACCCAGGCGCTGATACCGATCGTCTGACCCGCAAACTTGGAAACATTGAAGCTGGCTCCGTTCCATGTAGCTGTTCTTCCTGAATCAAGAAGAGCATACTTTCCTTCGCAGACCACATCACTCTGAACGGTCAGTGATCCGTCTCCTCTTACAGAGAAAACAGAAGGAAGTGTTTCATCATCAAAGTTTACTCTGATGTCGGAATAATCCGGCTTCACATATTCAGGTTCACCGATATCTTCACCGGTTGCTGCGGCTACGATTCCATTAAATGACTTCTTTCTGGAAAGATTCTTGTTGAAAATAAGAGGACTGGATTCTTTCTTCCATGAGTTATCATCGGTAAGTCCCCAGATGGTAACGGAAGTAAGATTCACACCTTCGTCTCTTGCCTCAATAAGAGCCTTGAAGAGGTCATAGTAGAACTTGCCCTGATAGTACTCGGCATTTACACCTGTTCCAGTGGTCGTAACATCAAGCTCTGTGATCTGAACCTGACCAAATGCCTCGTCATATCTCTTCATTGCGGTAATAAAGTCATTGATATTCGTTCCGTCGGAAACATGCGCCTGCATACCGATACCATCGATATAACCGGCTTCCTTAACCGGAGTAAGGAGCTCGATAATAGCATCGCATTTTTCTTTCTGGAACTCATTGTAATCATTGTAGAAAAGAGCCGGCTTGGAACCGCCGAAATCATTCGAATACTTATTTACAGATTCTCTTGCCTGCTTGAATGCATACATAAGGAAGTCCTTGCCGAGGATCTGATAGTAGAGACTATCTCTGAGATTATCTGCATTTGTTCCCGGCTCAACTGCCTCGTTGACTACGTCCCACGCATAGATAACATCCGCGTATCCGTTCTCATACATGTACTTGATCGTGTTATCGATATAGCTGGTCATACGAGCCTTGACTACATCTTTAGATGCATATCCTTTACTCGTATCATAATCGACATAAAACATCTCGTCAGCATTCTGCGAATGCCATACCAGAACATGCGCTCTGACTTTCAGTCCGTTATCCTTCGCGAAATCAAGCATTTCTTTCGCGGAAGGATTGATAACAAACGGCAGGAATGTATCCGTTCTTTCACCGGATTTGTTCGTGACATCCATGTTATATGCCGGCTTAAGTTCATTACCGAAGGTAATACTGTCAAACTGCTGTTTGATCAGATTCTCTTTTGCTTCGTTACCGATCTCACAGTTCGAATTCTGGAAGTTGGTGATCGTCTCACATGCAACACCCATAAGGAACTTTCCGTTATAGAGATCCTTCAGAACCGGGTATCCGGAAGTATCAACATAACCACCTTCGGAACCACCATTCGGATCTTTATATTCGCCAACAACGGTAATGGAAATATTGTCGATAACATATTCAACATCTTTCGGTGCTTCGAAGTACAAAACTGCACCAGAATGATCCGCAGAGATCTCGTATGTGCAGTCAATGCTAGCAAACGCATCGCTGCTTGCAGCGACCGTTCCAATCTGAGTATATGCATCATCTACACCAGGAGTGGAAAGCTTAATGGTTGCATTGATCTGTACAGCATCTGCCGCTTCGACCGGTTTAACATCCGCCTTCACCGAGATCGTATTTCCAATGAACTTGGCTACATCAAATGAATAACCGAAATAGCTCTCTGTTCTGCCTCCGACGACAAGTGCTTTTGAACCATCTACACCTTCATCTGTAAGAGCGAAAGTCGGAGTGCCGAATGAAGATCCCTTCTTCGAAGAAGCATCCTCATAATCGTTAAAATCCTCGATGAATTCCGGGGCAGTCCCATCGCCCGGTGTCACAGCTGTAGGATCCTTGTATTCGCCAACAACAGTAATGGAAATATTGTCGATAACATATTCAACATCTTTCGGTGCTTCGAAGTACACAGTTGCACCTGATAAGTCCGCGGGAATCTCGTATGTTCCGTCAATACTTGTAAACGTATCACTGGTTGCCTGGATTATTCCGATCTGCTGATAGGCATCCTCTTTTCCCTCAGCCGAAAGCTTAATGGAAGCTTTGAGATCTACGGCATCCTCGGTCCCGACCGGTTTTACATCCGCTTTCACCGAGATCGTATTTCCAATGAACTTGGCTACATCAAATGAATAACCGAAATAGGACTCTACTCTGCCTCCGACGACAAGTGCTTTTGAACCGTCTACACCTTCATCTGTAAGAGCGAAAGTCGGAGTGCCGAATGAAGATCCCTTCTTCGAAGAAGCATCCTCATAATCGTTAAAATCCTCGACGATTTCCGGAGCACCCACCTGTGGATCTTTCGGGATCACGATCGTTGAAGGATCTATATATTCGCCTTCTACAGTAATTGAAATATTATCGATGACATAATCAACATTTTCCGGTGCTTCGAAGTATATGTACGCAACCTCAGCATCCGCCGGGATCTTGTAAGTCGAGTCAATGCCGGTAAATGCATCGCTGGCCGCCGAAACCGCCTGGATCAGCGGATAATCGTTTTCGGAAAGTTTAATGGATGCTTTGACTTCTACGGCTTCCTCAGTACCGATCGTTTTCACATCCGCTTTCACCGAAATCGTATTGCCGATGAATTCTGCTAAATCAATTGAATACGCATCATACGTGTTTACTCTGTTCTTAACAATGAGTGCCTTCGATCCTTCTACACCATTGTCTTCAGATAATTCAAAAGTCGGGGAGCCAAACATTCCACCCTTAAGGTCCGCTACGGATTCACAGTCTTCGAAGTTTTCACTTACAGAAGGTGCCTCAGCCGCGTTTACTCTTGGTCCACCCCGTACTGCCCCAAGCATTAGACTTCCGGTCATTGCAAAAGAAAGAATTGCAGACACAAGTCTAATGCGCCAGCAGTGTCCATAAACATGCTTGCTCATCTTGTCTTCCTTTCTACCAGACGACAACCCCAAATCGCCAGTAATAAATGTTTCCGCTAGATTGAATTTAAGTGCATCACTGCAGCTTCTCACACATAGTAACACGCAGGCATGTTTTATGTCCTTGGCTTCTAATAAAGTACTAGAGTTTTTCCCGTGTTTTTCATGACTAATCATGACTTTTGGATCCGATTTTTTATCGTCATCGGGGAAACGAAAAAAATTTTGAGGATCCCCTGTTTTTAGAGCTTCTCAGATTTTGTCATCGGACTGATCAGATCTTGTTTTTCGCATAAAAAAGCAGGTCGAGGACCTGCTTTTAATTCGTCGGATTATTCCATCCGTTTTCATGCATTTTAAAATCAAAAACTTCAGTTCGATCCGCGGGCTACACGCGCATAATCATAACCATCATCCGAGGTCATTTCACATGCCTTCAGCGTGAAGTATTCCACACCGAACCCACGGACGCTGAAATCGAGTTCCACCTCTCCATTGACAGCTGTCAGGATCTTCGAGGAGATCGCCGGAGAATCCGCCTGCTTGAGAAGAGCGATCTGGTCCTTCGACGGAGCCGCCGGCTCACCGATATCGTGCCAGAGCTTTAACGGATTCGTTGTTACAGGATCCACTGTCTTTCGGATCATCGTCTGACTCGCTTCTTTTACAGGCAGCGTGAAGGATTTCTTCAGTGTCTTCTTTCCTCTGTTCCAGACGATACCACGTACTTCTTTCTTATCGGAACTCTCAACGATCACACACTCCTCATCCTTATAGATGCAGCGTCCGGAAAGTTCCTGAAGTCTCTTGAAGAACGCAAATGTCCAGAAAGTCGGCTTTCTGACACCGCCTGCAGCGACAAGTCCGAATCCGCCGTGGAACTGGGTATGCGGGATACCGGCTTCCTCAAATACGTCGCCGAAAGTCCAGTATGAATAGGACTCGTTGACATCGCCGAGATGGGAAAGCTGGTGTGCGATATACGCCGCGTTCTCATTTGTATCATGGATCGGATTTGTAGGTGTATAGGAAGTGTTGAATTCCGTGATGTGGATCGGAAGATCTTTGAACTCTTTATAAGAGTCGATCGCCACACGGGATGTCTTCAGGTTATCAAAGCCAAGCTGAGGATCAGACAGTTTCTGATACGTAAAGTGTCCCTTAAACTGCGGCATTTCTGTCGTGTAGTGGTGCCTCGTAATGAAGTCCGGAGAGAGCTTCTCCTTGCGGCAGAAATCCAGGAAGCTTCTGATCCAGAATTCGTCCTTTACGCCACATACAGCAGGTCCGCCAACCTGGAAACGCTTGTCCACTTTCTTAACTGCTTTGAACGTGATCTTAAAGAGTTTGAAGTATTCTTCCATATCGGCATCTTTCCAGAAACCCGGAAGATTCGGTTCGTTCCATACCTCGACAGGCCAGTTCACGACACGGTCGCGGCCATATCTGTCACAGAGATGTGTCAGCGTTGTGGTGACCAGCTCCGCCCACTTCTCATAGCTCTTCGGAGGTGTGACATTCCCCTTCCAGACGAAGATGGTCTGGTCTCCGGTAGCAAGTGCTTCCGGCATAAATCCGAGTTCGAGGAAAGGCTCGATGCCCTGCTCGAGATAGCTGTCCATGACACGGTCAAGATAGGTGAAATTGTAGCAGAAAGAATGGAACTTTCCGAAGTGGCGTTCTTCGTAGATACCCATGTCCGCGCAGAACAGACCATGTCCGCGGATGTGCTTGAATCCGATCTCTTCCTGAACGATCTTAAGTTCGTCCTGGTATTCCTTGGCAAGAGCCAGACCCATACGTCCTGTGCCCACGCAATAGTCTACATTGTTATGAAATGCATACGTCTTCTTCCTGTCGATCCTCATAAGAATTCCTCCCTGCCATCCACGTTATCATTCGTGGATATCCCATTCATTGTACACTAAAAAACCTTCCCGGATACGCTTTCAAATCTGTCATTTTTTGTCATCCTCATTCGCATATAATCTATAGCAGATCATCCGGGGAAGAGGGTAATGAAATGTTTAGATCACCAAGAATCAGAAGTACTTTTCTGGCAGGAGTATTAGTTATCTCCATACTGGCAGGGACCGGTTGTGGAAAGAGTAAAGAGACTAAAGAAACCAGCTGCTCGCAGTCTGAGTCTTCTGACACAATCGCCACTACTTCTGT
>DBYF01000062.1:8237-9967 GCA_002310155.1 Mageeibacillus sp. UBA1193
GAAGATTTTAAGGAGGATGCCCTGAAACTTGCAAAGGAACTGGGCGTGAAGGAAGAAGAACTTCACGGCAAGTACGGGCTTTTCATTCAATACGTGGATTGCATAAATCTGAATACGCAATTAGGCACTCTAAAAGACTATGTGCTTCACCTTTTCCCGGTCGTTGCCGACCATCTGGAGCCGGGAGATGAGAATTACTTCTTCCAGAATCTCTCCGAGCTAAGAGCAGAGATCGGTGAAGCAATTTCTCCATCCTTCGGAGAATTCCATCCCGACGATAACCTGATCATCATAAACGATAAGGGCGATACCAGCGAGAGCAGCGCGGGCTATAACATAATGTATCATGAGCTGATGCACTTCATCGATTATTCGGTCGGCGGGGACTACCGCTCATACGTATACTATACGGGCAGCCGTTTCGCACATGGGGAAGAACTCATGGATGTAGACTGGATAAACTCCATACCGGTAGAAACGAATTTCATCGTAGAAGGCGGCGCTGATTTCTATACCGGTAAATACTACAGAAAAAACATGGATGGATACAACACTCCGGTGAGTTTTCTTTCCGGGATCGAATGGATCTACGGAGAAGAAACCGTGGATCGTATATTCTTCGCTTCAGACTCGACGATGGAGTTTATCCGCCTCTTACAGGATGCCGGGATCTCTGACCAGAAGATCGTCGACATTATATCCACATTCAACCACGAAACCTATAGCGAGAAGCCGCTCCCTGACCATCCGGTCCGGTTCGAGGATCTGCTGGTCGATCTTTATGAGATCAAGAAAGGAACCGGCTGGAAGGAAGATAAGGTCTTTATGCAGATCTTAAATGAGATCAATGCATGGACGATGGAAGAGTATCCTTTCGAGCATGAAGAACTGAAAACACTTCTCCTCGATTATCCGGCTATGGAAAAGATGAGAGATAGGATACTTAGCCAAATCGACCCGCGTACTCCGCAGGAACCAATCCGGTTCTTCAGGCTCATGCTCATCGATGGGAAACCCTATCTTACCGTGGATCTGTTTACCTCCTTTGAGTTCGACAGGAATCAGGCGATCTCCCTCATCGTCGACTATGATTTTGATCAGGAAAAGGTCATCTCACATGAGTACTATGTGCCGGACTACCCGAAGTGGATCATCTGATCTGTAGAAAAAGCAGGCCTTTGACCTGCTTTTCCAGCCCCTAATTATCCTCCGAAGGATCGTCATCCCAGAACAGTTCGTCCAGCGTCTTTCCTAGAACTTTACATATAGCAATGCATAACTTGATCGTAGGATTATAGTCGCCCTTCTCGATTGAGTTGATCGTCTGGCGGGACACACCGACCTTATCGGCCAGTTCCTGCTGCGACATATCCATCGCGGCGCGGGCGGCTTTCAGTTTAAGATTCTTCATCTTCCAGTGCCTCCTTCCGATCCTTAATACTCTTTATCGACATCTCCACGGCTACTGCGCCGAAACATACAGCGAAGATAGCGGCGGATCTTGTCATGTCATTGACCTCTCCTGTTTTCACGTAAGGAGCCAGTGCAGACAGACCTGCCACGATCGCCAGGATCCATACAAGAACAGTACACTTCGCTCTGCCTCCATTATATCCGACAAACGCGTCATTGATATCCGCAAGCATCACGAAGGTAGCAAGACCAACGAACGTCGGGATCAGCGTCGACTCAAAGCTGGATAGCGGGAAATTCGGCGCAAACTTACTGAA
>DBYF01000062.1:10032-12014 GCA_002310155.1 Mageeibacillus sp. UBA1193
GCTCTTCGATTCCTTCACCGTCAGGAGGATCAATAAGATGGCCATCAGAAGGAATACTCCGGCAATCGCGATCGTCTGGATCGAGATGAAAGAAGTATCCGGTTTTATTGTGATCGTGTAGGAGACAGAGTAATCTCCCGGTGTTATATAATCTATCGCAACAGGTGTCAGCTCGATAAAGAAATCAGAATCATTCAGGTTATCGAGGGTGACCGTGAATGTCTCATTATTCCTGATAGTAGCGGAGCAAAGATCTCCCCCGTTAAACTTCAGCGCTCCATTATCCACTGTGAGGTAAATCTCTTCTACGCTTGACAGACTAGGTGTGACCTTCAGCGAATACATGACCCCATCCGGTCCGGAAGCTTTTACCGTGATCGTAGCCTTCTTTCCAACCGGTTCGAAATAATTGGATCCTTCTATCGAAACCAGACAACTTCCACCACCACATGATACCTTATACACTTCATCAGACCCGTACATATTGTCAATCGGAAGATCGAGCTGAAAGATATCCGGAATAACATGTCCTTCAGGATCAACGGGTGCATCCACCGGAATATCACGGACATATAGCGAATCGGAATAACTCACGACAGTATCTTTGTTCAGACGGATCGAGGAGAAAAGTCCGACCAGGATAATGACGAGTGAAATCATAATAACGGTAATGTTGATTGTAGAAAGTTTCTTTTTCATAGGTGCTTACCTCCAAGGCAAATACTACTACAGACTTTACATAATGTCAACTATATACGACATAATGTTAAAGATATGTCACCTTGCAAGTAGTTTTTCATGACATTCATCGGATACTGTTTTCCCTCTCTTGACTTTGTCCTTAGGGCAAAGTTTATGCTTTAGGCAACAGGGGGAGAGATCGGATCCCCATATTCAGAGAAAGGAAAATCGGTATGGATGTTCTGAAAAAGATCCTTAGGCAAAACAGGAAATGGGTGATCCTTTCCGTTCTCTTTGCGACTGTTCATAACTGTGTCGGAATTCTGTCGACCCACTTTGTCGGGAAACTCGTAAACCATATCTCCGACGGGTCGAAGATATCGATGCTTCTCATCGGGATCCTTATCCTCTTCGCTCTTCTCAATCCCCTCACATCTTACAGCAACCATCTTCTCGGCCAGTACACCGCGGAGCGTGCCGCACACTCCCTACGCATGGGATTCATGCGGCATCTTCTGAAAGACGGGTCTGCGTCTGCGGATAAAGCCATGTCGATCGTGCAGGGAGAGCTGACCCGCGCGACCGACTACCTCAGCAATTCTTTCTTCGGTAATGTCGGTATGCTCATCACGAGTATCCTCGTTTTTCTCTTCCTACTCTATGAAAATCCGATCCTGACGGTCGTTCTCCTGATCCCGACTCTGGTGATCCTCATCTATGTCAGTATCTCCGGAAGTACCATCTCAAAGACAGTAAAGAAAGGGCTGGAAGCCAGAAGCCGTATGAACCATGTCGCCTTCGGCATCGTGTCGAATTTCCCGATCGTCTCGGTATATGACGCGAGTGCTTTTCTCGAGGAAAAGCATGACGAAGCCCTCGCCGACTGGGAAAAGCACACGAAGAAAGAAGAACGCATCATCGCAGTGCTGAACTCCATTTCCGCTCTGCTTTCACAGGTCCCGCTCCTCTGTGTCCTTCTTACAGGCGGCATCCTCATCTACCGCGGGTCCATGACGCTTGGCACTCTGATCGTATTTCTGAACCTGCAGAGCAGCGTGACGATGTTCCTCATGAACATGCCGAACTTCATCGCTTACTTTAGAACTTTTACTTCAAATCTCAGCCGGATCAAGCTGGCCTGATCTTAGAGGAGGCAGATATATGCGAGACAATATAAAAGATAAGAACATTGCAGAACTTTCCGGTGTTACTTTCCGATACGCCGATGCAGATATCGTGGATGGCGTTTCCCTGACGATCGCACCCGGAGAGCGTGTCGGGATCGTCGGAGAGAGCGGCTG
>DBYF01000062.1:12082-12679 GCA_002310155.1 Mageeibacillus sp. UBA1193
GTCTCCCTGGTCATGCAGTCATCTATGCTGCTTCCGATGACGATCTATGAGAACATCACCATGGGACACGGGCAGAGCGAAGAGCAGGTCCGGCATGTGCTCTGGCAGGCAAGTCTTCTGGAATGGGTCGATTCTCTTCCCGACGGGATGCACACCTATCTCGGAGACCGCGCGGATGAACTGTCCGGCGGACAGGCACAGCGTATCGCGATCGCCCGCGCACTGCTGAAGGATGCACCGCTCCTTCTTCTCGACGAGCCCACCGCGTCCCTCGACGATGCAACGGCGACTTCCGTACTCGCGTCTCTCGACTCCGCCACCTCCGACAAGTCCAGAACAATCGTCCATGTGACCCATCAGGTCGGGCACCTTACGAACTACCATCGTATTCTCCATATGCAGGGAGGCAGGCTCTATGAATAGGAACGTATACCATCTTCTCAAAGATCTCGGCATGCACCGGATCTTCATCGTATTCCTGATTCTGCGGGTGCCCTTTGATTTCTTGTCGACTGTACTTTATGCGAACATGCTCGACGTTTTCCTTCGTCTGATCGATCGGGGAAATCATGGAGATCTGCTTCCGACATTCTTCCT
>DBYF01000105.1:0-8946 GCA_002310155.1 Mageeibacillus sp. UBA1193
AGTCCGGAGAATCCGACAAACTCACCCATCGTCATTTCGTCCTTCATGAGGAGTGTGCCGCCCACCCACAGAAGCACGACCGGCAGAAGGTTCGCGCAGGTCTCGACGAACGGGAAAAACTTGACCCATACGAGTCGCGTCTTCTTATTCGTATCGCGGTATTCCTTATTGAACTCATCGAACTTCGCGATCTCGTAGTCCTCTCTCGAAAACGCCTTAACGACGCGGTTACCGGAAATATTCTCCTGAGCCGCTGTATTCATTTGCGCGTGCTTTTCACGCAGAAGCTGGTGCATCGGCGCGACCTTCTTCCTGAACGTGAAAACGATGATGAAGATGACCGGCGCGAGCGCGAGGATATACAGCGCCATCTTGACGTTCATGGAGAAGAAATAGATCGACACGGCGGTAAACAGCGCGAAGCACTCGATGATCATGCGGATGACCCACGCGATGTTGTGGCGGACGGCGTCGAGGTCGCCCGTCAGGCGCGTCATGAGGTCGCCCGTTCTGTACTCGTTGTAGAAGTGCATGTCCTGATGCTCGATCTTCTCGAAAAGCTTGTTTCGGATGCGGTAGAGCGCGCGCTGCGAGACGTGCTCGTAGGCCATGCAGTCGAGGTATACGATGACGGCGCGGAAGATCGTGATACCGATCATCGCGTTAATGAGCGAGTAAAAGCCGCCCTTATCGTTCGTGTACGCGGTCGCGGCGTTCTCACCGGTCAGGTAGCGGTCGACGATCTGCTGGGAAAAGTACGGCACCGTGAGCTGGAGCACGTTATAAAAGACCGTCGCTAGCATCGCAACGATCAGGAGCCAGCGAAGGCCTTCGATATTGTCCCAGATCCACTGGAGTTTCGTGCGCGGGAAGCGCTTCTTCATAACCCAACCTGCCTTTATGATTTACGAAGCATTCATAGCACATAGCGCGGATAAGCGGCGGGCGCCATGGGGGTGACGCGCCGCCGTAGTGTTCGCGCGGGTCTCGCTTTCCGGCTTACTTGGGGTGCTGAGCCGGAAGCGGCCTGCCGGTCTTCATCCTGATCTTGAAAGGACGGTTGTCGTAGATGTGCCGCGTTCTTGGGGGTGCCCGCGGCAACGAAGATCGGCATCATTATTCTATTCCTGAAAGTATCAGAAATGTGCCATGATTTTGCTGATTTGTTTTTGATTTTTGCTTGAAAAGCACTCGTCCCCGATACTTTTGCCTCGTTGTCTGCAGTATAGCATCACGGATATCGCGTGTAATGGTATCAGTAGTATAATTCCGCGGATTCCGGGTGGCGCCTGGCGGCCCGTGTCAGGCGGGTGCAGCAGCGGGCAAATTTCGGGGCCGGCCCCGGCGAAAGTCCGGAGCGGAATACGCCCCCGCCCGCGCCCGGAAATATAGACGGCCGCCTATACTTTTCGCGTAGATTATTTCTTTGACAATCTAACTTTTCTGCCCTCTCCGAAGGCTCAAAAAGCGCTGATTTTTGCGTTCTTGCGACCTTTATGATAAAATACTGATAACTATGTCGTCTAAGAGGAGAGGGACATGAAGTTTTTCGAAAATTTCAGAAAGAAGGACCGTAACCATAACGGCAACCGCATTTCCTGTGGAATCGGTACCGCTATCGTTATCCTTCTCGCTTTTTCCTGTGTCGTCGGCGCCGACTCTTTCCTCACGGAAAATGCGGGCACCGAGGGCGAGAATTACGACATGGTCACACCGGATTACTACTCTTACACCGGTAAGGAAACGACGGAAACCACTGAGACGACGGACGATACCATCACCGGCGGCACGATCGGGCCCACCGATGAGACAACTATCCCGGATCCTTCTTCCATCCCGGAGACGACCGAGATGACCGAGCCTCTGGAGACGACGACTCCGCCTACTGAACCGACAGAGACATCCGATCCTTCCGCGGCCTCTGATCCTACTGAGACCAGTGATTCTTCCGCGATCGAGCCGACCATTCCGGATCTTCCGACCGCGACTCCGAAGCCGACTATCGCGCCGACTCCGACTGCGACTCCGATGCCGACCCCGACACCGAAGCCGGCATGGACAGAGTCCCCCTATAGCGACATCGTTTATGCGACCGGTGAGGTCAACGTACGTAAGGGTCCGGGCACAGAGTTCGAGATCACGAAGACCCTCAAGCTCGGCGATCCGATCGAGGTCGTTGCCAAGACCAGCAACGAGTGGTTCAAGACCATCAAGGGCACTTACGTGAAGTGCTCCCTCTGCACCGCGTATAAGCCGGTAACACCTACTCCGACGAAAGCTCCGACACCGAAGCCGAAGGCGACTCCTACGCCGAAGCCGAAGGCCGGTAATCCTACACCTACCCCGAAACCGAAGGCCACGCCTACTCCTGTTCCGAAGTCCGAAGATAACGGCGGCGGAAACAAGGACGGCATGACGCTCATCGGTTCCGACTTCAAGATCACCTTCTACGGTCCGGACTGGGCAGGTCCGGGTACCGATAACCGTCAGACCGCGACCAGGACGACCTGCGTCGAGGGCAGAACGGTCGCTGCTGACTGGGGCATCCTCCCTGCCGGCACGAAGATCTACATCGAGAACGACCCGCTCGGTGGCGACGGCTACTATGTCGTCGAAGACAGGGGTTCTGGCGTCAATGGTCACCACATTGACATCTTCGCCGAGAACGGTGAGCACATGAATTCCAAGTCCGGGTACAAGGTCTACATCGTGAACTGACTTTACACCGCGCGGATCCGGAATCCGTCCCGCGAAGCTTTTCGCGGACACTAAAATAGACTATTAACGTTCCTTCAAAGAACGTGAAATAAAAATCCAATCAGATCCTCGGGGAGCGCCTGATCACAGGGTTATCCGGGGACGGAACAAGAGGTATAAATGACACAATCCAACAATCGAAACGGTTCCTCACGGAATACGTCGGATGGCGCAAAATATGGAAACGCCGTCCGGCTTCCTTCTGCGTCTTCCAAGAGCAAGAGCGCTCCTTCGAAGAAATCTTCTTCCGGATCCGGTGCTTCCGCTTCTGCGCGAAAAGCACCCGCCCGCAAGCTTTCGGGCAAGTCCGGCAAACCCATGTCCGGCAAGCTGAAGTCGAAGTCTACAGGCGCAAACGCGAAGAAACCCACGAAGAACAGAGCTCCTGCCGGAAAGAAAGAGAATCTGAAGTCCGGCAACAGTGCTTTTGACGCAAAGAAAAACAGCATCTTCTCAACTGTTCCGGATGATCTCATGGCGCAGATCAACAACACCTTCATGCAGACCGTAAAGGACGCGGAGAGGGCTTTCGCGAGCAAGAAGGAAACGCATAAGCTCAAGGTCATTCCGCTGGGCGGCATGCAGGAGATCGGCAAGAACATGACGCTCTTCGAGTACGGCAACGACATCATCATCGTTGATGTCGGCGTCGCGTTCCCGGAAGAGAGCATGCTCGGCGTTGACTCCGTTATCCAGGATTACACTTACGTTCTACAGAATAAGGACCGCGTCCGCGGCATCTTCCTGACGCACGGACACGAGGACCACATCGGTTCCCTCCCGTTCCTGATGCGTGAGCTCAAGTGCCCTCTTTACGGCGGTAAACTCACGATCGAACTTGTCCGCCATAAGCTCATGGAAGCAGGCGTCGGCACACGCGGCATCGAGCTCGTTTACTGCGCGGCCGGAGACACCATCAAGGCCGGAAGTGCTTTTGCCGTAGAATTCATCCGAGTTAACCACAGTATCGCGGACGCCTTCGCCTTCGCGATCAGAACCCCGATCGGAAACATCATCCACACGGGTGACTTTAAGATCGACTTCACGCCGATCAACGGCGATCCGATCGACCTCGGAAGATTCGCAGAGTACGGACGCCAGGGCGTTCTCCTCATGCTCGCAGAGAGCACGAACGTCGAGATCCCGGGCTCTTCCCCGTCCGAAAAGCACGTGGGCGAGTCTTTCCAGCGCATCTTCCAGAACACGAGCGGACGCATCATTATCGCGACGTTCAGTTCACACGTTCACCGCATGCAGCAGATCTTCACTGCGGCCGAGATGTATAACCGTAAGGTCGCGCTCATCGGAAGATCGATGCTCAACACCTTCTCTGTCGCCAATTCGCTGGGCTACATCACGATGAACCCCAGCACCCTCATCGATATCAACGACATCAATAAGTACGAGCCGGAAGAGGTCGTTATCCTGACCACCGGATCGCAGGCTGAGCCGATGTCCGCGCTGTCGCGTATGGCGTTCGCTTCGCACCGCGTCGTCGACATCCACGAGGGCGATACGGTCATCCTCTCCGCGCACCCGATCCCGGGTAACGAGAAGCCGATCTACCGTGTCATCAACGAGCTTTTCCGCCGTGGCGCGCACGTCATCTACGAGTCCCTCGCAGACGTTCACGTATCCGGCCACGCCTACCTCGACGAGCTCACGCTCATCCACACCCTGGTCAAGCCGAAGTTCTTCGCGCCGTGCCATGGTGAGTACCGTATGCTCTTCCGCCACGCCGAACTCGCACAGCGCCTGGGCATGCCGGAGTCACGTACATTTATCCTGAATAATGGTGATGTGCTCGAGCTGACCGCCGATTCCGCGAAGATCAACGGCTACGTACCGGCCGCTCCTGTTCTCATCGACGGTGCCGGCGCAGGCGACATCGACAACCGCATTTTCCGCGACCGCCGTGTCCTCGCAGACGATGGTGTTGTCGCTGTTTCGATCGTTATCTCAAAGGTCTCCGGCAAGCTCCTGAGCCCGCCGGCCCTGCAGTCCGTTGGTTTCCTCTTCGAGAGCGAAGCCGGCCCGATCCAGCATGAGTGCTCGCAGAAGCTCTACAACTACCTGCACCGCCTCGAGGCATCGAAATCTTCGAAGACGATCCGCGAAGCCGCCGAGTCGCACCAGATCCGTGACGCGCTGAAGAGCATGCTCTACGAGAGCACGAAGCGCCGCCCGCTGATCCTCATCAACCTGATCGAGATCTAATTCGAATCAGGACCCGGCGCTGTCGCCAATCCTGAAAGCCGGCAGCACTGCCGAAGAAAGCGCCGGCCACCGGCCACACACAACTTAAGAAGCAAAACAAAAGAGGCGCAGGATCTGCGCCTCTATTCATGTTCAGGGATGAGTGCTTTTCGCGAAGCTTAAGCGCCATTACCGCCGCGCTTCTCACGCTCCTTGACCAGTCGGGCCATGTTGTCCTTCTCAACGGCGTTGAGGTAGTGATCCTGGCCGTTCTTGTCCCACTCGTCAGCGGAGACCGTCTCCTTGTACCAGTCGAACTGGCGGTAGTAATCCAGGATTTCCTTCTTGCGGAAGATGTAGCCGTGGCGGGCCCAGATCTCGTTGATCGCCTTACGGAGATCCTCGTCCGAGAGCTTGGCAATATCCGCGTCATCGATCTTCTGCGTGTCGCTGTTCGGGAAGATGAAGCCTTCCTTATTCGCCGTCGGGACCGGATCGATGAGAGTCGTATCGATGTTATCTTCCATCACAACAAACTTGGAAGAAGACTTGATCTCATTCCGGGCGGCGGTGATATCGGTCGTACCGGCAGTTGACCAGCCATTGCCGGTGTACTGGGTAGTTATAGGGAAACGGGAACTTGTGTCGATCGTACCATCCAGATAAACACCGCCAAAACCCTCGTACCAGTAGTATTCCTTGACCGGCCTGCCGGCTTCGTTCTTATCGTAGTAGCGGAACTGATAGACCAGGTAAACGATACTTTCAGGAACACTTTTATCCGACAGGTCCTTGCTGACGATGATGATAGTTCCGAGGTAGTTGAAATCCTCAAACACGATACTTCTGTTATCTGCGATGGTTTCGGTAAAGTCCTGCGAAACCAGATCTTTCATCTGATCCATCTGAACGCTGGTAATCTGGGATGACAGAGTCACGTTCGTGGGTGAATCCACATCTGACGGTTTCGTGGAATTTGAAGTCGCCTTCGTGTCGTCCGGATCATCCGGCTCTTCCGTATCTTCTGTCTCATCGGTCTCTTCCGTGGTCTTCGACGGTCTCGTCAGGCCCTTACCGGACTTGGACGAGCTGTCGTCATCCTTCAGTTTCGGCATAACAAATACGAAGAACACGACCGCGGCAACGACGAGGAACGCCATGATCGACGCGATCACGATCGGAAAAGTATTCCTCCCGCCTTTCTTCTTCGGCTCGTCATCCTCCGCCCTGAACTCTTCCGGATCAAAGTTACGGTACGCATCGAGCGGATCGACCTCATCGCCCGGCTGATACGGCGGCGCTGGCTGAGGCGCGCGCTGCACCGGCTGTGCATATTGTGGCTGCGGTTGCGCGGGCTGTGGCTGCACTGGCTGTGGCGCGGGCTGCGGTGCGCGCTGCACCGGCTGTGCATATTGTGGCTGCGGTTGCACGGGCTGCTGGTACATCGGCTGCGCCGGCTTAGGCTGTGCAGGCTGCTGGTACATCGGCTGTGGCTGAGGCTGAACCTGAGGCAGTACCTGAGGTTGCGGCTGCGCCGGAATCTGCGGATAGCTCTGTGCACTAGGAATCTGTGGGTTCTGCTGCGCCGGGATCTGCTGCGCGTTCACGAACTGACCCATATCGTAGATCTGCGGGTTCTGCGCCTGCTGCGCGTTCACAAACTGCCCCGGCTGGTAACCCGGCACGCCCTGATCCTCCTGCGGCTTCGAAAACTCCACAAACCACTCGTCGTGCGGCGCCCCCTGCGGATTAAACTGATTCGGATCATTCGTCGACATACCTACTACCCCACAAAAAACTTTTACCTTATCTTCCTCATTATGCTACAAACTCCGCGATTTTGCACTTCTTTTCTTCGCACCGCCCCTCCGGACGAGTGCTTTTCGCGCAGGGGCAGAATGACATATGTCTGAATCTCCATCTCCCGAATCCAGACATAAATCCAGGGAAAGATATGTTTTTTCACGGGTTTCACACAAAACCACATATCGGCTTTGAAGGCTCATATGTCTTTTTCGCAGTTTGGGAGAAAAAATCATACGCTTTGCCATCAAAAATATGTCTTTTCGGAGTTTTTAAGGAATTCTACATATCTTAGGAAAGAGGGGATATGTGGTTTTCACAGTTTCCCGAAGAAATTACATACTTTTCTAGGTTTTCCATATGTAGTTTTCACCGATTCCCCTAAATTTTCATATCGGTTATGGAAGTGCATATGTAGTTTTCGCGGGTTTAGAGAAAAACTCATATAAATGAATGTCGGAACCGGGCAGCCCCAATTCCGACACATCGTTTTACTATTATTCTTCTCGAAAAGCACTCGCCCACGCAGCCTTCCTGCGGAGCCCGCTCCCCCAGGCCGCCCCGGCGCCCCGAAGCGCACCCTCAGCTGCCAGCTCACCCGCCGCTGCCTGCACAACCTCAGCTGACAGCGCAACCTCACCCTCAGCCGCCCTTTCTCACCTCAATGACATCGCGGATGGCCTTGATGCGGCCGAATACGCGGTCGAGCTGCTCCTGATCCTTGACCTCGATGGTCATGGTGAAGCGCGCCGTGATGTCCTTCATCGCGGACATCGAAGCGGAAGTGATCGGGATGCGCTCCTCGGCGATCGCATTACTAATATCCGCCAGCAGATGACGGCGGTCGTGTGCGATAACAGTGAACTCGACCGGATAGATCGCCTTGGTGTGCTCCTGGTTCGCCCAGTAAACTTCGATCAGACGGGACGCACGCTCCGCCGCACGGGCCGAAGCGGTCGCGTTTCTCATGATATTACGGATATTGCTGCAGTCCTTACGGTGCACGCCGACGCCGTTACCGCGCGTGATGTAGCCGATGATCTCGTCGCCCGGGACCGGGTTGCAGCAGCGCGACAGATGCACGAGGCAGTTGTCTATGCCTGTAACGACGACGCCCGTATCCTGATGCGCACGCGGAGATGCCTTCTTGCCGGCGGTGTGCTGCTGTTCCTGCACACTCGCAGACAGCGCCGGACCTGCCGTCAGGTTCTTTTCGTCAAGGATCTCCTTGGCGATCGGCTGGTAAACAACCTGGCCGTTACCGGTGACACGGTATCCGAGCTCGAAACGCTCGTCCTCCGGGAGTGCTTTAATATATTCATCACGAAGACGGCCGACGACCTTCTGCGCAGTAATGACACCATAGCCGATGGCTGCGTAAAGGTCATCGAGTGTGTTCTGCGCGGTCTTACGGAGGATCGTCTCCACGAAAGGCTTCTGCAGGAGCTGATGCGGCGCGAAACCGAGCTTCTTCATCTCGCGCTCGAGGTTTTCCTTACCAATAAGGATATTGTCATCACGGGATTCCTTCTTGAACCACGAGTTGATCTTCGACTTCGCCTGGGAAGTCTTGACCATCTTCAGCCAGTCACGCGAAGGTCCCTTGATCTGCTCGGATGTCAATATGTCGACGATGTCGCCGTTCTGGAGCTCGTAAGACAGCGGAACAAGACGGCCGTTGACCTTCGCGCCGTACATTCTGTTACCGATGCCGCTGTGGATCGCATACGCGAAGTCGATCGGGCAGGAATGCAGAGGCAGCGAGATAACGTCGCCCTTCGGTGTGAATACGAAAACTTCCTCCGCGACGAGGCCGGTCTTCAGGGAGTCGAGATACTCATTCGCGTCCTTGGACTCGCCCTGCCAGTCGAGGATCTGACGCAGCCATGACAGCTTATTGTCGAAAGAAGTATTCTTCGCTTTGACGTTGGAGCTGCCGCTCTCCTTGTACTTCCAGTGCGCGGCGATACCGTACTCAGCGGTTCTGTGCATCGCGAGCGTACGGATCTGGACCTCGAACGGGATACCTTCCTTACCGATGACCGTCGTGTGCAGCGACTGGTACATGTTCGGCTTCGGCATCGCAATATAGTCCTTGAAACGGCCCGGCATCGGGTAGTACATCTCGTGCACGAGTCCGAGGACCGCATAGCAGTCGGACACGGTGTCGACGATGATGCGGCACGCGAA
>DBYF01000105.1:8988-11613 GCA_002310155.1 Mageeibacillus sp. UBA1193
ATGCTGTAGAAGTGCTTCGGGCGGCCTTCGATCTCGGCGTGAATGCCCATCTGCGTAATTCTCTCGCTCATCTCACCGACGACGTTCTCGAGGAACTTCTCGCGCTCGGATCTCTTCTGGGAGATCGCGCCGACGAGCTCGTAGTACGCGTCCGGATCGGTGTAGCGGAGGCACAGGTCCTCGAGCTCCCACTTGATCTTATAGATACCGAGACGGTGCGCGAGCGGCGCGTAGATGTCGCGGGTCTCCATAGAGATCTCCCTCTGGCGATCCGGATTCTGGTGCTTCATGGTACGCATGTTGTGGAGACGGTCCGCGAGCTTGATGAGGATAACGCGGATGTCCTTGGCCATCGCGAGGAACATCTTGCGCATGTTCTCCGCCTGCTGCTCTTCCTTCGAAGAATACGGGATCCGGCCGAGTTTGGTAACGCCGTCGACCAGGAGCGACACGTCCTCGCCGAAGATCTCGGTAATGAGTTCACTGGTAACAGGGGTATCCTCGACCGTATCGTGCAGGAACGCCGCGACGAGCGTGTCGGTGTCGACTTCAAGCTCCGTCAGGATCTGCGCAGTCGCGATCGGGTGGATGATGTACGGCTCGCCGGACTTTCTCTTCTGCGAGCTGTGGGCCTTATACGCGAAAACGAAGGCGCGGCGGATCCTGTCCGACTCGTCCTTGTCCGAGTAAGACTTATAGCGCGAGATGACCTCGTCGAGCATGTCGAGGATCTCATCGCTCACATCCGCAGGCATCGTCTCGTCACGCAGCTGCGCGAAAAGCTCTTCCACCTCGGGTGCGATCTCTTCCGTTTTCTTGTTGTCACCACTCATTTAATCTATCCCCGGCCTTTGCGGCCACTCCCCTTCGGCCTTCCCGTGTTTCCCGAGTCTTCTCGAAAAGCACTCTCCGGCCTTGCTTCTACTTCAGCGCCACGGGCCTCTCTCCCCGGCCGCCTCAGTTTCCTTCCGGTGCTTTTGCATTTCTGAAAAGCACTTGGAACGTTTTTGTTGTTTCGAGTTTAACCCTTTCTGTCACAGATAACAAGGTAAAACATACTCTTTCGTCATTAATGCGTGTCAATTTCAGGAGCCCTGCCTCGCTGAAAATGTCCAGCGCACGGGCGATTTTAAAGGCATGCAGCGGTTTTCTGTACTTTCCCGTCAGAAGTCTCGCGAGGAAGTGCAGGTCGACGATATTCGTCTCGTCCTTGCAGTTCTGCTGGAAATGACGGTACAGGATGCCCATCTCCTCGCCGGTCGGGCGGAGTTCCTCTTCCTTGCACTTGCCGATCATGGCGATCTGACGGAGCGGAAGGCCGTTTCTGTAGAGGTTTTCGAGCACCTGCGGCTTGTCCCAGATGATCTTTCCGATCGGGGCGAAATGCATGTCCGCGACGCGGAGCGACAGGCTCTCCTTGTTATTCCAGGTGTTTACGCCCATCTCCACGAGCACATCGACGGTGCTTCCTTCGGCAAACATATCCGCCCACTCGCCCGCGCCGAACGCGATGGCGTCGTAGTTTCTGATGTTTTCGTCTTCGTCCTTATAGCTCAGGAACATCTTGAGATGACGGCTTCCGGCACCTACCGCCTTAGGCGAAAGCACTTTCATGCCAGACAGAAGGAACACGGGTTCTCTGTTGCCCTCTCCAAAAGGCTCGAGCCCGGCGAGTTCTTTTGCCGTCGCGAGAGAAAGGTCAGCGGGCGTGATCACCATGTCCACATCGGTGCACAGGATGTCATCCTCGGTGTTTCTCTGATCGGCAAACTCGGCGACCTTCTTCTTGAACTCTTCGAAGTTCTTTTTCTCGACGGAAACACCCGCCGCACGCTTATGTCCGCCGTACTGTAACACTGTTACATCGCAGTATTTCAGGCATTCCAGGATCGGGAAGTCACCGGCGGTGCGGCAGCTGCCCTTGTAGATCCCGTCCTCTTCCGCGAACACGATCGCGGTCCTCTGGTAACGGTTCACGAGGCGGTTCGCCACGATTCCGAGGATGCCGAGGTGCCAGTCCTCGCCGACCACGATGATCGGCATGGAGCAGTTTTTCATGTGGGAGATCAGTTCCTGGTCGGACTCGATCTGTGTAACGGCCGCGTCAACGAGGTTCTGCTCGAGCTCCTGACGGCGCGCGTTCTCGGAGATCAGCTCGTCCGCAAGCGCCAGCGCCCTCGAAGGCTCCTCTGTCAGAAGAAGTTCCAGTGCGCGGTCCGCTTCGCCCAGACGCCCGCAGGCATTGATCTTCGGGGATACCTGGAAAGAGATGTCGCCCGTGCTGATCGAGAGCGGCGTGGTCATATCAAGCATGCCCGCCCCCGCACCTGCGCCGGCGCCGGATCCTCGTCCGCTGGCACCTCCGTTCGCCCCGCCATTTCGGGAAGCATACGCTCCGCTTCCCGCGGCATTCGCGTTCTGCTTGACCTGCAGGAGCAGAGCTCTAAGACCCGGACGCTGCGTCGTGCACAGTGCCTTCAGGCCCTCCTTTACGATCGTTCTGTTCTCACCGGTCAGGCTCACGACATCGGCGATCGTGCCGATCGTGACAATATCAAGGTAATTCTTCCACTCTTCTTTTCCGACCTTATCCGGGAATCTCGGGCTCAGCGCGTCAACGAGCTT
>DBYF01000094.1 GCA_002310155.1 Mageeibacillus sp. UBA1193
AGATCGTGAGAGTCATCCCGGATGTCGCTTAAATAACTGATCATCAGATTTTCCTTCGGAAGAACATAGCACTTCTGCTTCCATTTCCCGTTCAGGCTGAAGCCGGATCTGTACTTCCACAGAAAGAAACCGTACCCGCCTTCTCTGTTCATCTGCTGGATTGAAGAAGCCATCTTTACATACTCTTCCGAAATGATCCTCTTCCCGTCATATGTTCCGCCGTTATAAAAGAGCATACCGAACTTACTGAGTCCGGATACGCTCAGTTTCATACGCGACGCGCCATAGAAGTATCCCTCCGGAGATCTGCCATAGTCGAACTCATTTATGCCGAGCGGCTTTAACAGTCGTTCCTCGATAAAAGCACCGGCATCCTGTCCGACAGCTTCGGTCAGGGCGACACCGACAAGATATGCGTTGATATTGCTGTAGTTAAAGGGCTTCTCTTCCGGATTTTCGAGTTTGCATGACAGGGCGAAGTCGATCCAGTTGTCCCCCTCCGCTACGAAAGGAAATCCGCCGACCGACATCGTCAGAAGTCTTCGGATCGTGATATGACTGAAATCCGCCTTCTGTGATGCAGACATCTTCTCAACATTCTCTTTCGGAAGGTAGTCGAGCACACAGCGTTCAAGATCGATCTTCCCTTCATCATAGGCGATACCTACTGCGGCCGAGAGTACAGCCTTTGTTATCGAGTAGAGCTCATGGATGTTTTCCGTGTCCCCAAAGCTATGTGTAAGCACACAGTTCTCATAGACTTCCGTGCCGTATACGTTCCAGCCGTTTGTCGTGATATCGGAACAAAAAGCTTCGAAATTCATAGATCAGGAGATCTCCTTTTTCAATTCTTCGATAAAAGCACTGAGCTTTCCTTCGTTTTCCGGAGCAAGCTTCTTACTGTTTCTGTCCGCGAGGCTCACCTTGTACTTGATGGACGGGTGCTTTTCACAAAGACCGGTCAGGCACTTCTCCGCAGATCCTCCGGCAAAAGCAAATGCGCCGATGATCTTATCCGGTGTCTTGAGGTCTGTGAGGAACTGATTGACCGCCATACACGGTTTTCCGGCCCATACCGGAGTACCGATGATGATCGCGTCATAGGAGGACGCGTCTTTTGAGTACGGCTGGAGCTCCGTTCCTTTTCCCTTAGTCGCACCGGCACCACCGTGAAGGAACTTCAGAAGGCCCTTCTTCGGAATATCCTTTACCGGCACAAGTGCCATAATGTCCGCGCCGAGAGAAGACGCGATCTTCTCTGCCGCTTCCTTCGTGTTGCCTTCAAGAGAGTAGTAAACCACTAAAGTTTTCATACAGCACCTCCGGTTATTCTTTTATTTTTCTTTCTTCTCCTTGGAGAAAAACAGTTTCGTCTTTTTTAGAGACAATCCCAGCATGCCACCGAGAACACCACAGGAAAGGACTTCTCCGCCGAGGATTGCGAGAATGATCAGGGGAAGCGCCATCTCATCTGCGTACGCGAATTTAATTACGAACGGTACGATCAGAGTATTCGCTACGATCGGAGGGATCGTACCGAAGATCGGATTTTTCTTTCTCAGAAGGTACGTACCGATCGCACCGAGAAGTGTGGCGATACTTCCGAAGATGACATCCAGGATGATGCCGCCGCCCAGGAAGTTTCCGATCAGGCATCCGACAAAGAGGCCCGGGATCGCCGCAGGAGTAAAGATCGGTAATATCGTAAGCGCTTCCGCGATACGCACCTGCACCGCACCGAAAGAGATTGGCGCGAACACGAATGTCAGCGCGACATAAAGCGCCGCGATGATACCTGCCTGGCAGATAAAAAGCGTGCTCTGTCTTCTCTTCTGGCTCACTGTTTTTAAAGCTTCATTACTCATCAGAGGTTCAATCCCTTCGCAGGATCACATCCGAGACGGATGTTCATGCACTGGATCGCCGCACCCGACGCGCCCTTACCGAGGTTGTCGAACTGCGAGGAAACAACAATGCGTTCTTCGTTGCCTGTGACATAGATCTTCATGCCGTCCCAGCCGGAGAACTGGTTGCCTGCGAGGAATCCGCTGGCCGCGATCTCATCGTCTGCAGCAGCAACCTTGATGAAGTCCTTGCCTGCATAGTACTCACGGAAGTATTCGAGGAGCTCCGAGGGAGTCATCTTCTTGCTGAGCATATCTGCGTAGAAAGGAACGGAAACGACCATGCCGCTGTAGTAGTCATCGATGATCGGTGAGAAAAGCGGAGTTCTGGAAAGACCCGTGATGGCCTTCATTTCCTTGAGGTGCTTATGCTGCTGGGTAAGAGCGTACTCTCTACCGGAAGCAAATTCCGTCGGACGGTCTTCGCTCTCATAGATCGCGATCGTCTTCTTACCTGCTCCGGAGTAACCGGAAAGCGCGAACGCGGATACCGGGTAATCCTTGGGGATAATGCCGCCTGCGATCAGCGGATATACCAGACCGACAAAACCGGATGCATAGCAGCCCGGAACCGCGATACGGTTACCTGACTTAATTGCATTGAGATGCGCGTCGGAAAGCTCCGGGAAACCATATGCCCAGCCTTCTTCCGTTCTGTGTGCGGTAGAAGCGTCGATGATAACTGTGTGATCATTCGCAGGATCGATCAGGCTGACAGCCTCTCTTGAAGCTACGTCCGGAAGGCACAGGAATGTGATATCCGAAGCGTTGATGAACTTTCTTCTCTCCTCCGGATCCTTTCTCAGTTCGGAATCGATCTTCATGATCTCGATATCGTCTCTGCCCTGGAATCTCTCGAAGATCCTAAGGCCTGTGGTTCCTTCACTTCCGTCGATAAATACTTTTGTGCTCATAATTCTTTCCTCACTTTACGTTTTTCAGATATGCCAGGATCGTCTCCACGGCGCCGCCCACATCGACCAGATCCGAGTGTACGCACAGATGATATGTGCTGCTGTTTCCCCATTTCTGGTTCGTGTAGTGATTGTAGTAGTTCGCTCTCGCGGCATTCATATCGTTGATGTACCGCTCCATTTGTTCATCTGTATAATCCGCCTTCTCAATGGCGACTCGTCGCTTCCGTCGGATCTTATACGGCATGCTGGCCGCGATGAAGATATTGATGCTTCCTTCGTTTCTAAGTACGAAATCCGCGCAACGTCCGACGATGACACATGGTCCCTTGGCAGCTAGATCCTTAATGACCTTGCACTGCTGAAGATAGATCGCGTCGGAGAAGTCCGGTGTGTAGGACGCGGAGAAGAAAGACATTCTGGATCTTCCCTTATCCGAGATCCTGTGCGCTCCCTCTTCGTTTCTCTCGATGAGCTTGGGATCAAGTCCGCCCTCTTCGGAAGCAAGTGTGATCAGTTCTCTGTCGTAGAAAGGCACGCCCAGACGCTCGGCAAGCTTCATGCCGATCTCATGTCCGCCGGAACCGAATTCACGTCCGATTGTAATCACATGACTGTTCATACGAAGAACCTCCAGAAGTTTATTCTATCAGATTAGCGGAAGAAGAACCATGCCATCACGGTCATAACGACCAGGAACAGCAGATTCATCACCGCGAAAAGTGCCAGGTACTTTTTGGTGTGCCCCGGTCTCAGTGTACGGTAGTGGCTGAACGTGATCAGGCTCGCCAGAGACGAGATCAGGGTTCCTGTACCGCCGATGTTGACACCGAGGAGCAGTTCTTTATAGTTTCCGGTAAATCTCGAAAGCAGGATCGCCGACGGGACATTACTGATGACCTGACAGGATCCGATACTGACGAGCATCGGGGATCTTCCGAGAAGATTTCCGACGAAGTCCTGTACGGCCGGGATCCTCGCCATATTTCCCGAGAAAACGAAGAACAGCGCAAACGTCGAGAGCAGTCCGTAGTCGACCTCGGTAAATGCCTTCTTATCGGCAAAGAACAGGATGATCGGGATCACGATCAGACCGACCCAGTACGGGATCAGGCGGAACACGATCAGTAGCGAGAACGCAAAAAGAGTAAGATACAGCGCAGTCCTCTTCTTATTCAACGTCTGGCCGGAATCATCCCTGATGACCAGTTTCGTTTTCGGGAGCAGGAAGCACGCGGCCGTCAGCATGGCGATCGCCAGGACAAACGGCGGGAACATGATCTTCATGAACTC
>DBYF01000057.1:0-15441 GCA_002310155.1 Mageeibacillus sp. UBA1193
ACGGAACTCTTCCGTATCTTCTTCTGTGACCTGGAAAGACAGCAGACGGGCGAGTACAGGATCTTCTGCATAATACTGCGCATAATATCCATTAACGCTTTTCATTATGGTTTCCGCCTCGAGAGCATACTCCGCGATCCGGACAGGAGAAGTATATGTATAAAGACCCGACGGAGTCTCATATTCAAGATATGCCCGGATGAAATCCCATGCCGGACCTTTGCTGTCACTTGCGGCAGTGATCCCCATGGTGAGTGTCGGGTGTACCGCCATCCCTGTTTTCTTTGTTGCCGGATATCCGAGGAAAACCGGGTTCTTCACGCCTCGGGTCTTCTGTGCACCGATATCGGAAGCATGACAGACGGCTCCTACCCGGACGGCAAGCATGCCTTCCGCAAACTTCTCCTCCGTAATGTCCATCTCACCTTCCAGCCTCTCATTTTCGGATATTTTGACCGTCTTATAGACATTTCCCTCATCGTCCGGGATCTTCGACACTCCGTACTTTTTGACCATCTGCAGGATCTTTCTCATCTCTTCATTATCCAGATCCACGGTCTTATTCTTGTAGTCTACAAATTGAGGAAGCGATGTCCCGATCATCAGTTCCAGCAGGTCGTTATAGAGAACCCCCTCTAAGAAACTGACATCCTCCGGCATCTTTTCAGCCGCCTCGAAGAACTCTTCATATGTCCATCCGAACGTATTTGAAATGAGATCCGGGTTTGCCATCAGCCCCTCCATTTCAAAACGGACCGGTATATGATACAGCGCCCCATCCGTTTCACATACGCGGAAGACATTGTCGAAATAGAGCTTCCTGTCGAGTCCGTGGCTGCCATCGATATACTGGTTCATATCCTCCATGACCGCGTCACTTCGGAAGGAAATAGAATCAAAAAGATTCACCAGAATATCCGGACCAGCTCCGGTCAATGTATCCAGATATATCTTCTTCTCGACTTCGGACAGATCTTCACTCGAACCCATTCCGTCCGTATAATCCACGATGACGACTCGGGCGGCATTCTCCGGCTTGGACGAATAAATGCTTGCGAATGACACAAGGTCTTTCACCTTCGAGACATTCTCTCCTCCGATGACAAGCATCTTCTTCCCGGCATGCGGATTGACTTTCTCCCTGGTCAGACGGATCAGGTACGGATAATCGTACATATAATCTTTGTGTCCTACGGCAAGGATCTCATCTTCACTCTTCGGCGTACACTCGATATCTCTCATTTGTGCACGGTCGAGATCCGTATCATTCCAGGAAAAGACCTGTTCCGTCTCTCCCGTTTTCATATCATATTTGAAGCAGCCACTGTAGGAATTGACGAATACTCCTTCTTCTTTGACGATGACGTTATCAAAAGATGCCAGTGAACTTGCCTCTGTTCCGGGTCCCAGCTTTCCGGTATTGAGATCGATCTCCTTGATCTGGTAATCATTTCCCGCGTTCGGATCATGAAGAAGAGAGAGTACATAGTTCTTCCCATCCTGATGAAGGATATTTCCCTGGATCTCCCGGCCGGGGTCTGTGACCAGATGCAGTAGTTTTCCATCCTGACCGAAGATATATAACTCACCGGATACGGAATAACAATATGACCCATCCTCCAATATCGCAAAGGAAGATTTCCAGTCGTACCAGGTATCCTTATCCACATCATTCAGAGGCATGCGCCGGACAGATTTTCCGGAACCGTCAAAGACTTCGATCCAGTACTTTGCCTGTTCCTGATCCATCTGTTCCTTTGTCATATCCGGACTGTATACGACAGGCTCATAATGATAGTAGAGCATGTGGATATTGTTCTCTTTATCCGTCGTGACACCAAGGATCGAATCCTCACCCATATCGATCGCCTTGACCAGGTTACCCTCTTTATCGAAGATCCCCGTCGCGTTTACCAGGTAATCCGTATAATCGAAATCAGGAATCTCATCGAGCGGCACACCGGTCTTTTCCTTCTCCTTTATCTCCTCCGGATAATCGTAACTGATCGAATAGCTAACTATGGCGACATCGCCCGTATACGTACAGTCAATGGTGGAGACAAACTCTACGGTTTTATCTGTATCCAGCGGGATGTTGACCTTCTTTACATCCGCGGTAAAGTAAGGGTCCGTTTCCTGGATCACTTTTCCCGAAGAATAAAGACCTTCTTTTTCTTTTTTCTTGGATTTCTTACATCCCGCCATAGGCAGGATCATCGAGACTGCCATCAAGGACGCCAGCATCCTGCGTCCGTTTCTTAAGTGAACGTTTGCCATACCGTTTCACTCCCCTTCCGTTTAATTATACACGCTTGCATCACATCTCCGTTACGACAAGTTTCGCCCGGTTATCGATATTCTTCAGCACATCGTCTTCTGTCCGGTCCCCTGCAAAATAACCCGCCGCCTCTTCTGCAATAATATTGTATATCGATTCGTCTATGCAGGAAGATTTTGTCGCGTTTTCGATCAGTGAGCGGAACTCTCTGATATCCTCATCCGTGATCAAGGGCGGGAGAGAACTGTCATCGACGATGCCGCCATACTGCTTGACCAGGTCTTCGAAGTATGCCCGAGCCCGATCGTACTCTTCCTTATTCTTTTCCAACGCGCTCTGCGTCTCTTTCTCAAATACTTCCTTATTCACGGAGATTCCCATATCTCCGAGATCCGGTGCAACAGAATATTCCATGTAGGAACGGATCAGATCCCAGGCCAGATCCTTTTGATCACTCGCAGCTACGATCCCGATAGAAGTCAGGCTTTCGATCGTCATTCCGGACCGTTCGGAGGACGGATATCCCAGGAATGCCGACGGACTCTTGATGAGCTGCCTTGCCATCAGATAGTCATCTATCCTCGTTAAATAGATAGATCTTGCCGCAAGCATACCGTTCCCGAATTTCGTTTCCGTACGGTACTCAGGTGCGTAATACGTCCCATCGCTTTCGTACGCGTAGCCTTGACCCTCATCTTTCGGAATCTCTTTGACTCCATATTTCAAAGTCATCTGGAGATATTTCTTCATCGTATCGTTATTGAAATTCACGGTTTTCTTCTCATAGTTGATAAAATCATCCATCGATGTATCCAGCAGGATCTTCAGAAAATCATTATACAACTGGCTCTCAACGAAGCTGACTCCGGCCGGGATCTTAGAGGAAGCCTCATCAAACTCATCAAACGTCCACCCGGTCTCGTTGGAGATATACTTGGTATTGGCCTGCAGTCCGGAAAGCGCGATCCGGATCGGGATATGATACAGTTCTCCCCTTTTTTCCATCGCGCGGAATATATTATCGAAAAACTTGCTCCGATCGATTCCGTCTTTGCCGTCAATGTATTGATTCATATCCACCATGATATTCTCTGTCTGGAAAGAAGCTGTATTTCCAAAATTCAGGAGGATATCCGGTCCATCCCCGGAGATGACATCCAGATAGACTTTTCTCTCTAACTCCGCTTTTCCACCGCCGGTCACCATCTCATCAGTATAATCTTCTAACACCGCCCGGCACTTGTTTTGCGGGTCACTGTTATACTCGCTGACAAAATCAACGAATGATGTTTGCATCTCCAGGCCTGTGCCGCCCACCACGATGATCTTCTTCCCGGCATGCGGGTTCTTCTCTGCCCGGGTCAGATCCACAAGATACGTTTTCTCCTCTATAGTAGAATTGTTGAATGATCTGCAGCGGGCATAAAACTCATTATCCCCTTTCGGAACGATCGTAGTACTTATGAGAAGAGATCTTCCGACATCCGTATCGTTCCAGTCAAATATCAGTTCAAGTTCACCTGTATGGATATCGATCTTGTAGCAGCCGGAGGAACCGGAAACATAAAGACCGGTCGCCGTTTCCGTTATCCTTCCTAAAGTCTGCGGAACATTGATACTCAACCCTTTCCCCAGTTTCCCGGAAGAAATATCCACTTCCTTGATCTGTACATCGTCTCCGTTTTCCATATCATAGACGCTCGAAGTTACATACGATTTTCCCTCCTGGCTAAAGACGGTCGTACCGAGCATGCGTCCGGGATCAGTGATCTCGAAGCACTTTTTCCCCTCACGGTCATAGATCAGGAGTCCGTTGTAATCGAAGATCGCGAACCTTCCGTCGGAAAGAACACTCAATTTCAGCGCATTTTCTTTTTCTGTGGCCGACGGTGACAATTCCGCGCCAAGAGGGATACTCTCCGATACCTCACAATTCGCATCCAGGATATCGATTGCATAGTAATCCGCTTTCTGCGCATCTTTTTTGCGGGCAAGCATGCAGGTGTTTCCGTCTTTATCCGTACAGGCTCCGAAAACCACTCCATCTGTTGCATCATATACGTTTTTTATAAAATTTCCCTTGCTGTCAAAGATCCCGAGCGCTGATACATTACTCGTCTCATACATGATGGTGTATGGCGCAAGGACCATCCCTCCATCATACTTGAACGATCCGACACTCGTATCAATGATCTTCTTTCCCTCTTTCAGTGGCAGTTTCAGTTCATTGATCTCCGCGTTAAAGAACGGGTCCGTCTCCTGGATCTCTTTTCCTGATGCATACTTCCTGTCGCTGCTCTTCTTCGTTGATTTCCTGTTGCAAGATGCCAGAGGAAGGACCATGACTAACGCGAGGATCCCGGCGGCACGCTTCAGGCTCCGTGCCTTCCGCATCTTTGAATCCTTCATTTTCATGACCTCCATCATCTTTTTCTATCTTTCCCGGACGACGATCGCCGCGCGGTTATTGATATTCTTCGCTACATCCTCCTTCGTTCTGTCGCCGGCAAAATATGCCGCCGCTTCTTCAAGCATAATGTTCTCGATCGCCGTGTCCGTTTCACAAACACGGTCGACCTTCAGGATCAGCTGTTCCAGATCATCTATGTACCTGTCCTGAGCCGTCGGCAGATGCATGAATTCAACGATCTCCGGAGCATTCTCGAGACGTTTCCATTCGACTCTTATGTTTTCCAGTTCTTTTTCCGCATCCGCCCGATATGCCTTTTTTGAAAGCGGCAGCACGTAGTTTTCCGAAAGGATCTCCTGTGCCTTATCTTCATAAAATGCACGGATCACTTCCCATGCGCCGTTTCTGTTTTTCGAACATGTGGGGATCCCCATCGAGAGCATACATTCGGCAAAGCACCCTTCCGCGTTTTTGCCCGGTAATCCTCTGAACGAGAGATTCTCTTTAAGAAGTTCCGCACTGAATCCGTATGCGGTCACGCCCGTCGTATACACGTTCAGTGTCGCAAGCATCCCTTCTTTAAACCTGTCTTCTTCCGAGAAAAAGCTATTCCCGTCGATCATTTTCTGACCGTCCTCATCATAGGTGACACCGGTCTTATCTTCCTCGTCATACTGATCGATCCCGAATCGGTTCGCGATGTCCAGCATCATGTAGAAGTCCGGATTATCGAAGCTGACCTTCTGCTTATCATAATCTACGAACTCTCCCTGCGATGTGGAATACAGCATGCTTAATATCCGGGTCTTCAGCATCGTTTCGTAGAATGAAATATTCTCCGGTACAGACGATCCGCAGGAAAGAAATCCCTCATATGTCCATGCCGGATCTTTCGGAACATACGCGTCATTCGCCACAAGAGAATGCACACAGAACCCCAGTGGCGCGAAGTACAGCTTGCCGCTCTTTTCAAATGCACGGATGACATTGTCATAGTACAGCGAACGGTCCAGTCCGTTTTCTCCGTCCATATACGGGTTCAGATCCACCATGAGATCATCATCGAAAAGAGATGTACATGTCTCAAAGTCTAAAATGATATCCGGCGCGCTTCCGCTCTTGATCTCCTGACGGACGTAGTCCTCGTAATTCGTCTCTTCAGGATCTTTTCCCTGAAGGACCATTTCCTCGTTATAGCTTTTCACCCTGAGCCTGCATCCGCGTGTCGTATCCGTGTTATACGCATACACGAAATTCAGGAACTCCACGCTCAGGTATTCTCCGGCCGCCGTGATGATCTTCTTCCCGGCATGCGGGTTTTTATCCGCTTTGGTGAAATGAACGATCGCTGCCTTCGTCTGGGAAGTACTCACCTGTTCCCGATATACGGCATAATACTCGTTTTCACCCTTAGAGATGCAGAATGCATCGTACATCAGATCCATCCGTATATCTGTATCGTTGTAGTCGAAGACTTCGCGGAGACTGTCCTTCTCCAGATCGTACTTTAAGACCTTCGATCGGGAAGATACATAGATCCCATCCTCAGATGCCATGACCGTGCCTTCGGACGTAAGCTTGGTCGCATCACGTCCGGGGCCGAGTTTACCCGTCTTCAGATCCACCTCTTTGAGAAGCGCATCCTCATCATCTTCCAGTGTATTGCTCCGGGTAATTACGTAATTCTTCCCACCGGTATGGAAGATTTTCGGAGTGATCGATCGGCCCGGATCGACGATCGGACAGATCTTCTTTCCCTCTTTACTGTATACGCCCATAGACCCGTCGAACGTAATGATGTAATCCCCGTTCTCTGCCACCTGAAGGCTGCCTGAAAAGGAATCATTGCCATCCATTTCCGGAAGATCGAACAGTTTTACCCACTGTCCGTTTTCCAGCCGGTCAACCTCATAATGATAGTAATAATCCTCCCCCAGGATCGCTGTCAGAAGATACATATTTCCATCTTTATCCGCTGTGATCGCCACCTGGTACTCACCCGGTCTTTTTTCCAGGCTGCAGATCTTGTTTCCGGAAAGGTCATAGAGTTCCTGTACGCTGGTCTCGTAATCAGAAAGATCAAAGTAACCGCTTCTCGGCGTCTTATATGCAACGTAATACTCGTACAGGACCATATCCCCGGCAAAACGGATGGTCCGCACATGGCCGCTTTCAAGCTCCCTCTCCGGATCGATGGGCATCTCCAGCTCGACCGTCTCCACGTTAAAGTACGGGTCATCTTCCTTGACATAAGTCGGGCTGTCCGTAAAACTTGAAGATCCTGTTTTCTTTTTGCATGACGCCAGAGGCAGAATCATCGCCGCTGTCAGCATAACAGATGTCACGCGCAGTGCTTTTCCCATACATCTTCTCCGTTATCTTTCCCGGACCGCGGTCGACGCGCGGTTATTGATGATCTTCGCTACATCTTCCTTCGTTCTGTCGCCGGCAAAATATGCCGCCGATTCTTCAAGCATGATGTCCATGATCGCCATATCCATTTCATATGCCCGGTCGACAGTAAGGATCAGCTGCTCCAGTTTATCGATGTATTCTTCCTTCACTTGCGGCAAATGCAAGATTTCCACAGCATACTCATCATCTTCGTATCTTTTCCATTCTTCACGGAGCTTGCTCAGGTCATTCTCCGCGTCTGTGCGGTATGCTTTTTTCGTCATGGGGAATCCGTAAAGTTCAGTCAAGGTCAACTGTGCTTCATCTTCATAGAGTGCACGGATCACTTCCCAGGCACTGTTTCTGTTTTTTGAGCAGACAGGGATGCCCATAGATAAATCGGCTTGTGCGTAGTTCCCCGCTCCCTCCTTACCGGGATAGCCCCGGAATGAGCCTTTGTCTCCAAGCAATTCCACACACGTGCCATATGATTTGACATCGCAGACAAGCTCGGTCACTGTTGCGATCGCGCCATCCCGGAACTTGTTTTCTTCTTCAAACTCCGGATCTCCGGATCCTTCGTAAGTTATCATGATAGTGCCGTCTTCCGTGTAGGTCACCTGTTTCGCGAAATTCTCTTCGATCTTATCAACGCCCAACCTGTTTGCGATCTCCAGCATAGTATAGAAATCTTCTTTATCGAAATTTACCTGCTGTTTCTCATAATCCACGAACTGACCGGCGGATGTCTGATACAAGGTAGATAATAACTGTGACTTCAGCATACTCTCACAGAAAGAAACATTCTCCGGCATGGAAGTTGCGGTTGCCATGTATCCTTCATACGTCCAGTTGGCATCCTTCGGGATATATTCATCGTTGGCCAGAATAGCATTCACGGTATACGCGAGGGGTACGAAGTACTGCTTTCCGTTCTTCTCAAAAGCAGTGAGAACATTGTCGTAGATCAGGGATCTATCCAGTCCATTGGCACCATCTATGAAAGGCTTAAGATCCACCATGACATTCTCATTGAACAAAGAGGTGCAGGATTCAAAATCCATGATTATATCCGGTGCGGTTCCGCTTAAGATATCCTGCCGGACGTAATCTTCATAATTCGTATCATCCGGATCCTTCCCGGAAAGAGTGATCTCCTCCCTGTAACTTCTCACCTTGATCCGGCATTCGCGGTTCGGATCCGAATTATAGTTACTTACGAAGGTCAGGAAAGAGAAATCCAAAGAGCGGCCTCCAACCGTAATGATCTTCTTGCCTGCGTGCGGGTTCTTTTCCGCTCTCGTCAGCCGGACCAGTTCTGCGTCTGTCGGTTCCATTTTAAGGATATATCTGTAAACAACATATATCTCATTTTCACTCTTGACCAGGAAGAACGCGTTGTTCATCGGACTCATGTCAACATCGGTATCATTCCAGTCAAAGACTACATCCAAGCTGTCCTTTTCCATATCATACTTAAACAGTTTCGAATGCGATGAAACGTAGATCCCATCCTCCGCGGCCATGATCGATCCGTATTCCACCAGTTTTTTCGCGTCACGTCCCTGGCCCAGTTTTCCTGTCTTAAGGTCTAATTCTTTCAGAAGAGGCTCCGTATCACCATCCATAGTATTCTTCCGGGTAAGCACATAGTCTTTCCCGTTGATATGGAATACTCTCGGAGTGATCGTCCTGCCATGATCAGAGACCGAACAGCGTTTCTCTCCCGTGGGGGAATAGATCCGCATTGCCCCGTCAAGAGAGATCATGAAATCACCATTCTCCAGGATCTGCATATCTCCATTAAAGGACGGGGTTTCATCCAATTCAGGAAGCGCGAAGACTTTCACACACTCCCCGTTTTCCGCCCGGTCAAGCTCATAATGATACTTATACTGCGAATCCAGGAATGCTGTCAGCAGATACACCGTTCCGTCCTTATCCGCGGTCGCGGTTACACGTGATTCATTCGGCCTGTTCGCAAGGTCAAAGAGCTTGTTTCCTTGCAGATCATACACCACTCTCCGGTCATCCTGATACTCCAGAAGAGTGAACCCGGCATCTTTCGGTGTATGATAGGAGATGTGATAGCTGTAGAGGATCTTATCCCCGATAAAACGGACATTGTCCACATACGCAAAATCCACTTCCTTTTCGGGATCGACCTCCATTTTAAGAGCGGTCTTCTCCGCGTTAAAGTACGGGTCATCTTCCTTGACCAGCGTCGGACTCTCTTCATACTTTGCTGAACCGGATCTTTTTTTGCATGCCACGAGCGGCAGCATCAACGCCACTGACATGGCAGCGGCCAACATACGCAACCCTTTTCCCATATATACATCCTCCGTTTTCACGGTGCGGCAGACTGCCGCCATTTACCATTCCCCAATTTGATAATATCAACTCTGAACGGCCGTGCGTGACAATCCCGTCACAAACGAGTGCTTTTCACACAAAAAAGAACTGCCTCCCGAAGGAAGCAGTTCCTGATGTTTTATTCTTTTTCTTCTACTGCAAAAGCACTCGTGCTCAGTAATCAGCCTCCGAAGAGAGCGAGCAGTGTACCTGCAGCAACGGCAGAACCGATAACGCCGGCAACGTTCGGACCCATGGCGTGCATGAGAAGGAAGTTGGAAGGATCATACTTCTGACCCTCAACGTTACTTACACGGGCGGCCATCGGAACCGCGGAAACACCGGCTGAACCGATAAGCGGATTGATCTTGCCCTTTGACAGGACACACATGATGTTTCCGATGAGGAGACCACCGAATGTGGAGAACGCGAATGCGATCAGACCGAGAAGAATGATCTTCAGGGTATCCAGTGCCAGGAAGTTCGCACCCATTGCGGTAGCACCAACGGTAACACCGAGGAAGATCGTAACGATATTGCACAGAGCATTCTGGGCAGTATCGGAAAGACGCTCGGTAACGCCGGACTCCTTGAAGAGGTTACCCAGCATCAGCATGCCGAGCAGCGGTCCAACGGAAGGCAGGATCAATGTGCAGACAACAGTTACGATGATCGGGAAGCAAACTTTCTCGACCTTGGAAACCGGACGGGCCTGCTTCATCTTGATCTTTCTGGCACTCTTATTAAAGGCTGTCATACCCTTCATGATCGGCGGCTGGATGATCGGGATCAATGCCATGTACGAATACGCCGCGATGGCGATCGCCGAGAGAAGATGCGGAGCCAGCTTCGATGTCAGGTAGATCGCTGTCGGGCCGTCAGCACCACCGATAATAGCGATGGAGGAAGCCTCTTTAGCTGTGAATCCGAGGAGGGAAGCCATGACGAACGCGAAGGAAATACCGAACTGCGCGCCAGCGCCCATGAACAGGGACGAAGGTCTGGAGATCAGCGGTCCGAAGTCTGTCATCGCACCGACCGCCATGAAGATCAGACACGGGAAGATACCCAGCTTAACACCTAAGTAGATGTAGTCGAGGAGACCCGGAGCGATCGATTCGTCACTGCCTCCGAGGAGATTCCAGTGAACATGTCCTTCAGCGAAGATCTCGGAATGGTAGAGACCTGCGATCGGAAGGTTACTCAGTAACATACCAAAAGCAATCGGGAGCAGAAGGAGCGGTTCGCACTTCTTGCCGATCGCCATGTAGATCAGCACACCGGCGATCAGAAGCATAACGCCCTGCTGCCAGGTGATCGCGTAGATGCCGCTCGTCTCCCATATATTTTTTAATGCATCAATAAACACGGTTTGCGACCCCCTAACTTAAGAAATAGTTACGAGGACGTCGCCTGTGGCAACCGTCGCGCCCTTGGATGTGAGGACCTGTCCTATCGTACCTGCGCACGGAGCATAGATCTCATTTTCCATCTTCATAGCTTCGAGAACGAGCAGCAGGTCGCCTTCCTTAACAGCCTGACCGGCAGTTACATTGACCTTCAGGATCGTGCCCGGGAGCGGAGACGGAACCGGAGTACCGGTAACCGGACCAGCCGGAGCTGCCGCCGGTGCCGGAGCAGCTGCAGGTGCAGCAGCAGGAGCCGCCGGTGCTGCAACTACTTCAGTTGTTCTCAGAAGGTTAGCCTTGCCCTTCTCAACTTCTACTTCATAAACTTTATCGTTAATTGTTACGTTATAAATCATTTTGGCGTCTCTCCTTTACTTTTCTTCCACCAGCGTAATGGACTTGAAAATAAGCTCATTGAGCGGGATTCCGGTGTTGTCGCTGACGATCGCCATGATCATGGCAGCGGTCTTCTCATCACAGCCCTTCAGCTTCAGGGAACCGGAAGAGAATTCCTCGCCCGGATCTTCCACAGCAGCAGGTGTAGCAGCAGCGGGAGCTGCCGGAGCGGGTTCTTTTGCCTTAGTGGCAGAACCTACGATCGCACCGAAAAGACGGATGATAACAAAGATAATGAAGAGGACCGCAAATACGATCGCCCATGTAAAGAGAGCTACTCCTAAGGCATCAATAAAGCTATAAACTTCTTCACCCTTTTTATCTGCGGCAGTTTCGACGACCTTTTCTACATCCGATGCAAGTTTGAATAACATAGGATTCATGAAGATCAATCCTCCTTCTTCTCGATCGTGTAGTTCACGGTGTTGCTCTCCTGCTCTTCACGGTAATCGAAATATTTCTCAGCTACCTGCGGGAAAGCGATGTAGGAGAGGACATCCTCGTCAGAACGGGCACGCTTGCCGAGCTCTGCCTTGGTCTTCTCGAAAGCCGGCTCAAGGGTATCTGCAAATCTTCCCTTAACGATCTCTTCCGGCTTCCAGCATCTGTCGATGAGTTCCTGGCTGACTTCGCCCGGAGCTCTACCGTATTCGCCACGGAGATAAGCCTTGATCTCCTTGGAGATGTTCTTGTAACGCTCACCGAGGAGAACGTTCTGAACTGCCTGGTTACCGACCATCTGGGAAAGAGGTGTAACGAGCGGCGGATAACCCATGTCCTTACGGACTGCCGGGATCTCAGCGAGTGCTTCGTCGAACTTATCGAGAGCGTTCATATCCTTGAGGTTAGCGATCATGTTGGAGAGCATGCCGCCCGGAACCTGATACTTGAGGATGTCAGCCTTGATGCCCATAACTGTCGGATTGAGTGTACCGTTGTCGAGGAACTTCTTTCTTACAGGAACGAAGAAATCAGCGATCTCCTTGAGCTTGTCTGTATCCAGACCGGACTCATAACCGAACTGACCCATGGTGTAAGCCATTGTCTCTGTGCAAGGCTGGGATGTGCCGCCTGCGAAAGAGGAGATAGCACAGTCGATACCGTCAACACCGGCCTCTATCGCCTTCATGAGAGTCATCGGGCCCATGCCAGTTGTGTGATGTGTGTGGAAGAAGAGCGGAACGGAGATCTTCGCGTCCTTGATCGCCTTTACGAGATCGTAAGCTTCCTTAGGGGAGCAGATACCTGCCATGTCCTTGATCGCGATGGAGTCAACGCCCATGTTTACGAGCTCTTTGCACATCTCAACGTACTTCTCAAGTGTATGTACAGGAGAGGTCGTGTAGCAGATGCAGCCCTGTGCATGCTTGCCGCACTTCTTAACTTCGTCGATGCAGACTTCGATATTTCTGAAGTCGTTCAGCGCGTCGAAGATACGGAAGATGTCCATGCCGTTCTCAGCGGACTTCTTAATGAAGAGACGTACAACGTCATCCGGATAATGCTTGTAACCGAGGAGGTTCTGGCCACGGAGAAGCATCTGCAGCGGAGTCTTCTTGACCTTCGCCTTGATCTTTCTCAGTCTCTCCCACGGATCTTCATTGAGGTAACGCAGGCAAGAATCAAATGTCGCGCCTCCCCAGCACTCGAGCGAGTAGTAACCCGCGTCGTCCAGTTTCTCCAGAATGTCTTCGAAATCCGAAAACGGCATTCTGGTTGCGATCAACGACTGGTTCGCGTCACGCAGTACGGTCTCAGTAATGTTCACTTTCATACGATGAGCCTCTCCTTATATGTATTTTTTTGAAAACTTTTTCAGGGGAAAAAGGGGCGTGAGAAACCCAACTTTTTCCGTATATCAGTATATAGGAAATACTATGTCAACACAAGGAAATTTCCACTAAAAATTCACTGATTTTATAATACTCGAAAAGCGCTTGCGCGTAACGTTTCGAGGCGAGTTCTTCACTCGCATGTGCACCCCTCCTTCCAAACAAAAAGCGGACCGTGAAAACGGCCCGCCTTTGGGTGTTTCTGTATTTACTTTTTCGTCCCCAGCGAGATGACCTGATCGGCTCCCGCAATGGTCGAAAGTCTGTGGGCGATGATGAATCCCGTACGCCCGCGTGTCATATTGTCGAAAGCTTCGACGATTCTCTTCTCCGTCAGGGTATCGACCGCGGATGTCGCCTCATCGAGAATGAGGAGATCCGGATCCATCAGGAGAACTCTCGCGATACACAGAAGCTGCTTCTGTCCCTCCGACAACGAGATCTCCTTCCCGGGGATCGTATCGTAGCCGTCCGGCAGTCGCTTGATGAAGCCGTGCGCACGTGCCGCTTTCGCTGCCGCGATGACCTCTTCGTCAGTAGCGTCCGGACGTCCGTACGCGATGTTGTCGCGGATGGACCTCTCGAGCAGCCAGGTCTCCTGGAGCACCATACCGAACCTTCTTCGAAGCTCCGATCTGGGGATGTCCCTGATGTCTTTTCCGTCGATCAGGATCCGTCCGGAATCCGGCTCGTAGAATCGCATCAGCAAATTCATGAGCGTCGTCTTGCCGCATCCTGTCGGACCGATGATCGCGACCTTCTGGCCGGGATCGACCGAGAGACTGAAGTCGTCAAAGATCTTCTTGTCGGAAGTATAACCGAAAGTCACATGCTCGAAAAGCACTTCTCCCTCACTTGATTTCTTTTCGTTCAGTTCGCTGGCTGATTTTTCTCCGACAGCTGTTTCCGCACCGGTCTCCGCATCAGGAGTTTCCTCCGGAAGGTCGAGGATCGCAAACACACGTGTCAGGGATGCGAACGCCGCCATGATCTGTGTCGTGATATTGGTCAGGTCGTTGATCGGTTTACTGAAGTTCTTCCAGTAGAGGATGAATGTCGTGATGTTACCTGCGGTCAGTCCGCCGAACCACACACCAAGTGCGCCGATGAGGATGTAGGTCGTACTGTCTACGAAACGTGTTACCGGGTTCGGAAGAGATGACGCGAACTGCGCTGTGACAGAGGACTTGTTGAGCTGTTCGTTCTTCTCACGGAAGGACTCGAGGAACTTCTCTTCGCAGCCGAACGCCTTGATCTCACGTCTGCCGTAGAGGTTCTCCTCTACATCGCCGGAGATGGATCCCACGAGGTTCTGCTGGGACTTGAAATACTTCGTTGTCTTCTTCGCGATCGTGGTCGCCGACCAGATCATGAGCACCGCCATCGGGAGGATGATCAGTGTCATCTTCCAGCTGATGAATACCATGAATCCGACCGTTCCGAGGATCGTAACGATGACGGTAAAGAAGTTCAGAAGGCCCTGCAGCATTCCTTCGGAGATCGCGTCCGCGTCGTTGATGAAGTGAGTCGCCGTATCACCCTGCGGATGTGTATCGTAGAAGGATACGGGAAGTTTCGTAAGTTTCAGTGACAGTGCTTTTCGGACTTCGAGCGCGGTTTTCGCAGCAACGACGTTGGCAAAGTAACTGACGACCCATGTAAAGAGCGCCGCGATCAGATACATGCCGAGAAGGATCATGGCGTGTGTGCCAAGATACTTCAGATCGACATTTCCGGCCTCGCCCATGTTATCGATCGTCTTACCGAGGAAGGCAGGAGCTACGACCTGAAGTCCGCCGCTGAAGATAGCTGCGAGGATCAGCAGCACGATCGAGAACTTCGATGTACCGGTGAAGCGCAGAAGTGCGGCGAGATCTTTCATGGAGACACGGGTCTTGGCATCCGACATCTTCGCCGCATCCGGCGAGAGGTTACCCATTCCGCTGAGCATTGAATCCTTAGCCATTATTCCACACCTCCCATCTCCTGAGATGCGGCAATGCGCGCGTAGGCCTCACACTCTTTCAGGAGTGCGTCGTGCTTGCCCTGACCGACCACCGCGCCGTTATCAAGCACGATGATCCAGTCGGAATCGGCGATCTCATTGATCTTCGAAGAGATCTCTACGACCGTCCGGTTATGTGTCTTCGCATGCTCGGCCAGAGCCGCCGAGAACTTCGCGGAAGTATCTTTATCGAGTGCTGCTGTCGCGTCATCGAGAAGCAGGATCTCACTGTCCGTGCAGAGTGCACGCGCGATCGACAGACGCTGACGCTGGCCGCCGGAAAAGTTCTTTCCTTTGGGCTCGACACGTGCGTCAGGACCGCCCTTTTCGCAGATGAAATCCCATGCCTGTGCGACCTCGCA
>DBYF01000057.1:15511-15651 GCA_002310155.1 Mageeibacillus sp. UBA1193
TGGAACACCGGCGCCATCTTCGCACGAAGCTCACTGTCCGAGAGTGCCGCGATGGACTTGCCGTCCACATAGATGTGTCCCTTCTCGATCTCGTAAAGTCGGAGAAGCAGCGCAATGATCGTCGATTTACCGGAACCGGT
>DBYF01000031.1:0-1663 GCA_002310155.1 Mageeibacillus sp. UBA1193
CAGGTCGAGATCACTTCCTGCGGCTTAAACGGCGGACCGCTTCGTGATACATGCGAATATCCTTCCTATATCGCATGCAACATCTTCTCTGACAAGAACGAGAAGAATGAGCCATATGTAGGACAGCATAACGTCGCAAGAGTTATCCAGGACGGCAGAGACGGCGACCACGAAACAGCTTATGTCTCTCAGATCCGCGAAGGCACAACACTTGGCTACAAGTACTTTGATATGAAGGACGTAAAGGGTATCGTTCTTTATGTCAGAGGCTACGGCAACGGAACATTCGAAGTCAGAACATCCATTGACGGTCCGGTTCTGGCTGAGATCCCTGTTCGTTTCATGACAGTATGGGAGAGATATGAAGCCACATTCACCTCAGAGGTTACAGATCCGAAAGCATCTCTGTTCCTCACCTACCGTGGCGGTGGCGATGTCCAGCTGAAGACATTTAAATTCACTCACTAAGACTTCGATAGATTTTTTCTACCTCATCCTCATTAGAAAAGGACGGCCTTCGGACCGTCCTTTTCTAATAATTTCAATTAATTCAGCGGTAAATCAGAACAGACCCTTGATCTTATCTACGATTCCGCCTGCCTTATCTGCTGAAAGCTTAGCCTTCGCACCATCAACCACGCCATTGATCACATCATCCGGAAGATCTACACCGATAATGCCCTCAACTGTCTTAACCGGCTCCTTTTCGAAATTCGAAGCAACCGACGGATCGCTCTGGACCTTCTTTACAACTTCATCAATTTTAGCTTTGATATCCATGTTTTTCACCTCCATGATATGTTGTTTTCATTGTATCACATTTTATAAAAGAGACTTAAGATATACCTTAAATCTTTTCCTGAAAGAATTTGTAAAATGACCTTGCAATTTGCGAACTGTTATATTATTATAGTTAAGCATTTGCGGATATGGCGGAATTGGCAGACGCGCTAGCTTCAGGTGCTAGTGATCGCAAGGTCATACAGGTTCAAGTCCTGCTATCCGCACCAGACCGGAAACTGAAAGGTTTCCGGTCTTTTCTTTTCCACTGAGATCTGTGGAAATTTCCAATGCTTGACGAAGAAGAATATAGTGCGAACATCAAGGCAAGAAAAAAGCTTTCGACATGCCTCCGCAGGGCAAAAGCCCGAGGACCAGCACGAGAAAGCTTCTTTTCTTGCCTTAATTGATGTTGCGCTTATACGAGTTCTTTTCTCAGCTCTTCACCGGACAGCGGGCTCAGATAAGACGGAGCAATATCCAGAACAGTCTTACAACCTGTTACGCCTTCCTTAGAGAGACGAGCGATCGCGCGAGCATAAGCAGTGAGAACGCCAGCTGTGAATTCCGGGTTGGAATCAAGCTTCAGGCTGTACTCGATAACGTGCTTGTTTTCTTTGTTAAAGCCGGAAACACCGGATCTGAAGCAGAAACCGCCGTGCGGGATACCGCTGTGGTTCTTCTGAAGTTCTTCTTCTGTGATGAAGTGAACTGTTGTATCGTAATCAGAGAAGTAGTTCGGCATTGTCTTGATATCATTCTCGATCTGCTTGAGATCAGCGCCCTCTTCCGGAACTACGAAGCACTCACGAGTGTGCTTCTGACGTGTTGTAAGAGTCGGCTGAGAACCGGAACGGACTGCTTCGAGAGCACTCTCTACCGG
>DBYF01000031.1:1694-22580 GCA_002310155.1 Mageeibacillus sp. UBA1193
ATCGCGTCGGAGTGGCCCTGGCTTACACCCTTGCCCCAGAATGTGTAGCTCTCACCTTCCGGCAGGATGCTCTGGGAATAGATTCTAGCAAGAGAGAACATACCCGGGTCCCAACCTACGGAGATCGCACCAACTGTGCCGGCAGCCTTAGCAGCTGCATCAACCTCAGCAAAGTGCTGCGGGATGTTTGCGTGAGTATCGAAGCTGTCAACAACGTTGAACATGGAAGCAAGCTTCGGTGTCTGCTCCGGCAGATCTGTAGCGGAACCACCGCAGAGGATCATTACATCAATGCTGTCCTTCATGGAAGCAACATCGTTAACGGACATTACCTTCGCGGACTCTGTCTGAATCTTTAATGAAGAAGGATCACGGCGTGTGAATACTGCAACGAGTTCCATATCCGGATTCTGACGGATGCTGGACTCAACGCCACGACCTAAATTACCATAACCGTAAATACCAATTCGAATCGCCATTTTGCAACTTTCTCCTTTTAGTATTTCATGTATTTGTATAACAAGGTGAAGTATAGCACTACTATTCACCTAGTACAACGTTGATATGAATTTTTTTCTGAATGAAATTGCATAATCTTCTTATAAGCTGTAATAAGTGCTTTTGATAATGCTTTTGATATAATATTTCTATGGAAAAAGCACTTCACAAGATCTCTGTACGCGCCCTCAGTGAGCGCATCTACCGCTCCGGTTCCCTTCTCGGTGCCGGATACGGCGGCGTGTCCGGACTGGATGGCACCAGGATGCACCAGCGTGTATTCCATGATATCAAGAAAGAATACGGCGAAGACTGCGTTTTTTCCGAGTATTCATTAAGTACGACGCTCGAATATGAGTTTTATACACTCCAGATCTCCGGCCGCGCGGACTGTATCATCGAGGACACTAATAAAGGCGTCAATATCATCGAGATCAAGACACACAACCGTGTCGTCGAGAAAGTCGAATCCCTGATCCTGCCTACTCACGAGTCACAGGTAAAGATCTACGCACACCTATACTATCTGTCGCATCCGGATGTGGAAGATATCACGATCACACTGAGATATGTCTCTTTCCTGAACTATCAGTTTCTCGAGAAGAGCCGGATCTTTACACGCGAGGAAGCTTCTGAATTCTTCGACAACACCGTCGCGCTCTATTCTGCCGAGGCAAAGAGGATCAGTGACTACGAAGAAGCCAGAAACGAATCGGTCGCTTCCATGAAATTCCCATATTCCGTAGTAAGAAACGGACAGAAGGACTTCATGAAGGCGGTCCTCTCTTCTATCAAACATAAAGAAACACTCATCGCTGAGGCACCAACAGGTATCGGAAAGACGATCAGCACTCTGTACCCAGCTATAAAGTATCTTCCAAGTGCTCATGGTGGAAAGATCTTCTATGCTACGGCGAAACTGGCGACACGTGAAGTCGCAGACAAAGCACTGATCGACATGCGGAATCAGGGACTTGTCATCAAATCGATCCAGATGGCTCCGAAGGAACAGATGTGCACGGCGAAGGAAGAATTCTGTGACAGCAGGTTCTGTGCTTTTGCTGACGGATACTATTCCCGACTGAATGCAGCTCTCGAAGAGCTCTACGGTCTTGACGCGATCTACCCTGAAGATATTCGGAGAGTCGCATATAAACACAAGATCTGTGCCCATGAGCTTCAGCTGGACGCATCGAACTTCTGTGATGTAATCATCTGCGACTATAACCACATCTTCCATCCGAGGATCCGTCTTCAGCGTTACTTCGCTGTAAATGAATTCTGCCATACTATCCTGATCGATGAAGCACATAACATGATCTCCAGATCCAGAGATATGTTCAGTGCCGTTTTTTCCCGTCAGACACTTCTTACTGCAATGCCGGTATTGTCAACGATCTCGAAGAAGACGGAGAAATACAGCCGTCAGATCATGGACTACTTCACCCTTCTGGATTATGGATTCGAGAAAGATTCACCGGGGATCAGCATGGTCGAACCCACAGTCAAAGAGAGCGATATCGTGATCGGGGAGGATTTCCGCGCGACTCGTACTGTACCGAAGAACCTATATCAGCTGCTCTGGGCGCTGTGCTTTCATATCGCGAACATCCTTGCTGATCTTGAGGATCGCGAGACACGCCGTATCCTGACCGAGTTCTATTTCGAAGCGCGATTCTTCCTGACGATACTTGAACTCTACTACGATGATGCTTACATTATCGAGATCACACGTTCCGGAACCTGCACAAACGGAAGTTATGATATCTCGATCACACTTGACTGTCTTGACGCTTCTGACAAGCTCGCGTCGATCCTGAAAGACAATCATAATGCCGTCTTTTTCTCCGCGACCATGTCTCCTGCCCAGTACTACAGAAGCATGATCGTCGGTAAGGAAACGACATTCTCGAGGATGCTGCAGCTCCCGAGTCCTTTTCCGCCCGAAAATCTTCAGGTGCTTATTATCAAGGACATTCAGACCACATATCAGGAACGCAACTTCACTTGCGATACTGTCGCTAAGACTATCCTTCGCATGATCACAGGGCACAAGGAGAATTTCATGGTCTTCTTCCCTTCATTTGCGTATATGGATATGGTCTACCAGCGCCTGTTCAAGGCGACCTCCAAGGATCCTGACATCGAGCTGATGATGCAGGTCCCGAACATGAACAGTGACGATAAAAAGCGGTATCTCGACCGTTTCAACCGCCATGGAGATAAAACACTTCTCGGACTTGCCGTTCTCGGCGGTCATTTCGGCGAAGGTATCGATCTCGTCGGAGACCGTCTGAAGGGTGCTTTTATCGTAGGCGTCGGACTTCCGCAGATCAGCAAGGAGCGTGAGATCCTCTCGCAGTATTATCAGAACAAGTTCGGCGATGGTTTCTCCTTCGCATATAAGTTCCCGGGATGGGAGAAAGTCCTTCAGGCCGCGGGCCGAGTCATTCGTGACGAGAACGATAAGGGATTTATTGTTCTTATGGATGAACGCTATACCCGTGAAGACTACAGGATCCTCTGGCCGGAGCACTGGAAAGCTACTGAATATCTCGCCGAAGAAGCCGAGATCATGTGGGATGAGCTCTGATCAGAGAGGCGGAAGAGTATCCAGGATCGACATCTTGTCGTAGTTCTTTTCGAGACGCTCACATAGATACCTGTGTGTTACGGCACAAAGATCATCCAGGACATACTTTTCGGCGCGAAAAGCACTCAGTCTCTCAAGCTGGGCATCTCTGATATATCTGAGCGCCTCCACGCAGCCGAGGGAAACAAACTGATAATCCTTCGCTTTGGCTACACATCCGATCGAAGAACAGTACAGACGGCACTTGCTGAATGAAAACGCGCGAGTCGGCATCTTATCCGGGTTTCCGCACTCACACTCACTCAGATCGAAAGCAAATCCCAGCGCGTCCATGATCCGCCACTCAAAGGCCGCCACGATCTGACGGTACTTCTCCGGGTGCTTCGAAAGATCGTAAAGAACATACACGAGAAGCGTATAGATCGACTGACAGGAATCAGGATCTACGGCCGTATCATGCACGATCTCGAGGATATGGGAAGCACATGTCAGCGCCTCAAAGGAATCATAAAGACCACGGAAACTCTCGACCGTCTCCCCTTCTTTTAGATAATAGAAACCTTTGCTCTCACTTAACATGAAATCTGCAAGAAGCGGCGGAGTCGCAAGCGACGCCAGACGCGATGAATGCTTCTTCGCGCCGGGTACCATTACCGATATAAGTCCTTGCTGGGGAGTAAGGATCGTGATGATCGCGTCCTGATTACGATGCGGTTTAGAAGCGATCACGACACCGCGGATCGAAAAACTCGCGCCCATGATCAGTCTTCCTTCTTCTTATAACCAAACTCATCCAGGAACACCTGGCGGTTTTTCCAGTCCTTACGTACTTTTACATGAAGATCCAGGAATACCTTGCAGTCCGTCATCTTCTCTATATTCTCTCTGGCTGCGGTTCCGATACGCTTGATCATCTGACCGTTCTTACCCAGGAGAATACTCTTATGGGAATCTCTCTCGCATACGATCGAAGCATGGATCTTAACGAGACTTCTGTCGTAACTGTCTACAGCATCTTCTTTGAAGTCTTCTTCAAAAGCATCGATCTCAACTGCAGTTCCGTGCGGGATCTCTTCATTGGTATAGTGCAGGATCTGCTCACGGATCAGCTCCGCAGCGATCTCTCTTTCGGACTGGTCCGTAACTTCCTCGATCGGGAAATATCTCGGCTGCGATGGAAGGAGTCTGATGATCGCATCCATCAATTCATCCACACCATCATCCTTAAGCGCGGAGATCGGAACGATATCAGAGAACTCCGCGATCTTGGAATAATTGGCGATCAGAGGAAGCAATGATTCCTTTGAGACAGCATCCGCCTTATTGACCGCAAGGATCAACGGCTTCTTTAGTTTCTTCGCCATTTCAGCCGCGCGGATCTCGACATTCGCAGGCTTATTGAATCTACCATCAGCCATTAGAACGACAACATCAGCGCCCTTGGCCGCACGGAAAGATGAATCCACCATAAACTCGGACAGTTTTGACTGCGGCTTATGAATACCGGGAGTATCTACAAAGATGACCTGAGCGTCATCACGGTTATAGATCGCCTGAATATTGTTTCTAGTTGTCTGCGGCTTATGGGAAACGATCGCCAGTTTCATTCCGGAGATCGTATTCAGGAGCGTGGATTTACCGACATTCGGACGTCCGACGAGCGCGCAATATCCGCAGTGGGCAAGCATCTCACCTACGGGATGTTCATCCTCATCAGCAGTAGTCATAGGAAGATCCGAGGATCGCGGAAGACCGATCTCCGTCATGATCTCCTCCTGCTTCCCGAACATCAGGTCCTCATCTCTTCCATTCTCATGATCAAATCCGAGAAGATGCAGAAGCGAGTGAACCGCCAGGAATACCATTTCCCTCTCGATCGAATGACCGTATTCTTCAGCCTGCTTCTTCGCCTTTTCCGGGCAAATGACAACATCGCCGATCGGCAGGAATTTCTTATCTTCAACGATTGAGAAATCATACGGCATCAGCTTGGCATTAAGCTTGCCATCTGTCATGTCCAGGATCGGAAATGACAGAACATCAGTGACCTTATCTTTCTCACGATACTGCGCGTTGAGCTTGCGGATACCGTCAGTACCCACGAGACGGACATCTACACTGACTTCCGCACCGGAAGACTTCAGCTGGTCGTCGATATAATCCTTGGAGAGCAGCAGCGCCAGTGCTTTTTCCACATAGGAAAGAAAGACGCCCTCTTCTTCTTTGCTGAATGAACGTGTTTTGTTTTCAATCTGAATACTCATTCCGGATATTTCACCCTTTCATGGAAGAAGCCGGCATAGACCTGCAGCATCGCGCGGATGATCAATTCGATGTCATCAAATGACAGACCGGAGTGGATCAGCTGATCCTCATCGATCTTCTGCTTTACGATCTTACGGAAAAGCACTTCTGCTTCATCTACTTCGTGTACACCACGGGAACGTACAGCCGCTTCACAGGAGTCTGCGATCATGATGATCGCGGATTCACGCGTGGACGGAACAGATCCCTTGTACTGGAAATTCTCTTTGGTTGGTTCAGGAAGTCCCTTTTCCTGAGCTTCTTTCTGAGCCTTCATGTAGAAATAACCCGGGCAGGTCGTACCATGATGCTCGAGGATAATATTCTGCACGGCCGTAGGAAGACGGTACTTCTTCGCAAGCTTCAGGCCATCTGACGGATGCGACGTAATGATCGCTACGCTTTCCTCGATCGGAAGACTGTCATGCGGATTGACCTTATCCTGCTGATTTTCAGTAAAGTACTCCGGACGCTCGAGCTTACCAATATCGTGATAGTAAGAACCGACCTTAGCAAGAAGCGAGTTCGCGCCGATCGCCTCAGCGGCCGCATCTGCCAGGTTAGCAACCATCATACTGTGCTGGGATGTTCCCGGAGCTTCGAGGAAAAGCCTCTTCTGAAGCGGGTGGCTCTGCTGGGCAAGATCCAGAAGACGGATCGGAGATGCAGTGTTGGAGATCAGCTCGAAGAGCGGCTGGAAACCAATAGCGGCAACTACGGAACATCCCGTACCGATAACACACCACAAGGATGAATTAAAAGCATCCGTTCTGGAAGACTGGGTAACAAGACTATATCCAAGAGATGCCGCAAGCGAAGCAAAACAGGAGAAAATGATCAGTGTCGCGGCATTAAACTTGTGATTTCTCTGTCCGGCGATAACGGAGGAGACGAAGATCGTGATGACGGAAATAAATACAAATTCCGTATCAAATCCGCTCATCGGAAGTACTACAAGAAGCGACAGGATACTCATGGTGATACCGCCCTGAATACCCAGATAGATCGCAAAGATAACCGCTGTGAACATAATCGTCGAGAAAAGAGGCGAGATCGATGTCAGATAACGGCTGGAGATAAGCGGAACAATAAATGCGAGCATCAGCGCGATGAGAGTCTTGGAATCCATCTCATCTTTCGTCCTGGAATCAAAGCGTGACAGATAGAAAGCTCCGGCCGCGACGATGATAAACATGTAAACGATGATACCCAGAAGCAGCATGTAATTGAATGAATCTGTCGGCAGGAGGTTTAGATCCTGAAGCTGGCTGAAGACATGAGGAGTTACCGTCTCACCTACACTGATGATTCTGGATCCCTTTTGAATCATGACCGGCTCACTGATCGCATTCTTATATGCCGCGACTCGGGCATTCTCAGTAGATTTCTCATCATATACCGCATTCGGCTTAAGAAGATCACTCAGGATCGTTCTGAGAAGGTCCTTCTGTGAGATATATTCTTCACTGTCATGAGTGCGGCTTTCTTCGATATAAGATGTGTAATTGCTGATTTCCTGCTGAAGCATCTGCTCATCGAGCGCATTCATGGAGATCATCTCTGTGAGTTCTTTTGCTTCGTACTGTACATAGGAGAAGTCAACGAATGAAATATTCGCGAGTGTATACGCTACTTCATCAGAAAGCTCGACTCCGTAGGACTCCTTGACTGCTTTCTTAAGGAGTGTTCCCATCTCCGCCTTATTACGGATCACCATTCCGATGTCATCGATATTCGATTTACGGAGCTCCTCACAGTAGGAGAAGAAACCTTCAACAGTCGTGGTATTCTCAGAGGAAACTTCAGGAGAGATAACATAGATCGGAGCGACCTCAGATCTCGCGATCCTGGCACGTCTTTCCGTCTCATAGCTGTCTTTAACAGTTCGGGTCGCGGTAATGTCATATTCGGAGATCTGACCCTGAGAAACATCATACTGCTTAGGAAGAGAACCAAAATACACGATCGTAACCATCAGCACTGCCAGCAGCACGATAGAGATGATTCGGATCACTTTGAAGAGTTTCTGGTTCTTCTTCGAATTACGCATGTCCTCCCTGTCTCCTTTCCCTTGCATTATAAGCCATTATGATCTTTTGTACCAACGGATTTCGGACAATATCCGTCTCCTGTAATGAAACTGTAGAAATACCATCGATATCACGAAGGATACGCATCGCGTCATCCAGTCCGTTAGGATATCCGGAAGGGAGATCGATCTGGGTAGTATCACCACAGACACAGACTCTTGAATTCATACCCATACGGGTAAGGAACATCATCATCTGCTCGATCGTGGTGTTCTGAGCCTCATCCAGAAGGATAAAGGAATCATCGAGATTACGGCCTCTCATATAGGCCAGAGGAGAAACTTCGATAATACCGCGCTCCATATTGCGCTCAAAACCTTCTCTTCCCATCAGTTCAAGAAGAGCATCATAGATCGGGCGCATATAAGGATCGACCTTCTCCTCGATATCACCGGGAAGATAACCGAGCTTCTCACCGGCTTCAACAGCAGGACGTGTGAGGATAATACGGGATACTGAACGTTCACGGAGTGCAAGGACAGCCATCGCTACTCCCAGGAAAGTCTTTCCGGAACCGGCAGGACCCTTGCAGATGACCACATCGTTCTTTGACATCGCGTCCACATAGACACGCTGACCAAGAGTCTTTGCGCGGACAGAGCGTCCGGCAGGAGTCGTAAGGATGATCGGATCCTCATCTTCCATGAATTCTTCGAGAAGATTGTCCTTTTCAAGAAGGCAAAGATAGCGAACAGAGAGCTTATCCAGCTGCTCTTTCTTTCCAAGGACCTTATCCATGGCCTGAAGGACATTTTCCGCTTTTCTTATGGATTCAGTTTCACCTCTTACGGAGATGCCGGAATCCAGAGCGATCACTTCACACTCAAACAGTTCCGCGACGACTTTCAGCCATGCGCAGTTGTTCGATGAGATCTCATAAAGATGGTTCACTTTTAACATCGATTCTTCGTTCAAGTCCACCTCTCCTTTATACATCGTTGCGAAGCAGTTCCAGCAATTTCTTATAATGTTCAGGTATATCCGCATGGAATTCGATCAGTTCTTCAGTACGCGGATGAATGAAGCGGATCGACGTACTGTGAAGTGCCTGACCTGTGAGATTATACTTCTCTCTCTTCGGGGCATAGAGCGGATCACCGATACACGGGTGACCGATATATGTCATATGGGCGCGGATCTGATGCGTTCTACCTGTCTCAAGGCGGCACAGAAGATCCGTTCCTTTTCTAAAACGCTCCAGCACCTCGAAATGAGTGATCGAATCCTTACCGCCTTCACATACAGTCATCTTTCTTCTGTCATTCAGAGCGCGTCCGATCGGCGCATGGATCGTTCCTTTGTCGGAATCCACGATACCGTAAACACAGGCTCGGTACTCACGGACGACTTCGTGATTCGCGATCATTTCCGCCATAGCCAGATGCGTGTCATTGTTCTTAACAGCGACCATGAGGCCGGAAGTATCCATATCGATACGGTGTACGATACCAGGACGGATGACACCGTTAATATCGGAAAGTTTACCCACGCAATGGTAAAGAAGCGCGTTTACTAAAGTCCCGGAATAATGGCCAGGTGCAGGATGCACGACCATACCCTGAGGTTTATTGATGATGATCAGATCATCGTCCTCATATACGATATCCAGTGGAATATTCTCCGGCTTCGCGTCAGTATCCACCGGCGGCGGGAAATCGATGTCGATCTTCTCTCCTCCAAATACCTTGAACGAGGCTTTAACCGGCTTTCCATCAACTGTAACGGCACCATCTGCGATCAGCTGGGCAGCACGGGATCTTGTCAGGTCGGGACAAGCCTGCGGAATGTAGGCATCTACTCGTCCTTCATAATTCTCAACAACGTACGACTCGATCATTCTAAGTCCTCATCAGAAAAATCATCATTGGTCTGTTCCTTCGGGAAAAGGTTGCCGGACTCCTCCTGTTTCTCCTCTTCCTTCGAAGAAAACGGGATCTCCGGGATGAACTTCTCGTTGAAGAACAGCATCACTGCGAGCGCGATACAGGAAAGAGTAATGCAGATATCCGCGACGTTGAAGATCGGGAACTGATAGCTTCCGAACTGAACGCTGATAAAGTCAATAACATACTTGAGACGGACACGGTCGATCAGATTACCGAGCGTTCCGGCCGCAAGGAAGATCAGGCAGATGGAAAGACGTCTGCTTCTGAACCTGGCAAGCACAAAGAACGCGAGGAAAAGCAGTACAACAAACGCGATTCCGGAGATCACCGACAGCATCGTGACACCCCAGGATTTATTCGCGAACATGCTAAAAGCACTTCCGGTATTCTTGACGTACATCAGGGACAGGAAGTTCTTGATGATCGGAGAGACCTGATGAGATGCCAGGGATTTAACGATCAGATCCTTGGTAAACTGATCAATAAAAACGAGTACGACGAACAGCTCGGAAACGAGCACGTACGTCATCCAGGTCGGTTTTCTGAGTTCTCTATTCATATAATTTGATCCTTTCTATTGTCAGGCATTTTCCATTCTTAATATCCAGATCAGCCAGAACAGCGTGCATCACAGCGGGACCATCCGCCGGCTGATATCTGGCAGGGAGCTTATCTACAAGACGGCGAAGTGATGCTTCAGCGTCCATTCCCAGGATACCTTCGGAAGTTCCGGTCATACCTACATCACTGATATATCCTGTTCCACATGGCAGGATCGTCTCATCCGCAGTCTGGACATGGGTATGCGTACCGAGGACCAGAGAAACTCTGCCATCGCAGAAATACCCCATCGCACCTTTCTCACTGGTCGTTTCTGCGTGGAAATCGATCAGGATATTGGTGGGGGCATATTCGCTCTTCCATCTGTCTATATTCGCTTTGAAGTATTCAAAGGGAGAATCCGCAAGAGGTGTTACAAAGACCTGACCCATAAGTGAGACGACAAGAAGTCTTCCCTTATCCTTCAGATCGATCAGATATTCGGAGGTTCCAGGCCAGGAAGAACTGACATTACCGGGACGGATCACACGTGGCTCGGATTCAGCAAACTGAAGATATCCGGGACACGAAAAGGAATGATTGCCGAGCGTGATACAATCGGCGCCAAAAGAAAAGATCTCTTTTGCCGAAGCATAATTGATCCCAAGTCCAGCTGCCACATTCTCAGCGTTTACTACACACACATCCACCTGCTTTTCGGCAAGGAATGCTTTTAAGCTATTCTTCAAGATTCGTTTTCCGGGATGAGCTACCACATCACCGACAAAAAGGACCCTCAATGTCTATTCCTCTATTCTGAAAATCTGACCTTTATTTTACCATAAAAAAAGAGCCTATTCCCTAAGAAATAGACTCTTTTTTTGTTTCGGTTTACTTTGCTACATCCGAGGCACGTGTTTCACGGATTATATTGACCTTGATCTGACCCGGATAATCGAGTTCTTCCTCGATCCGCTTACAGATATCACGGGCTCTTAAGATCATATCGTCGTCCGAAACTTTATCCGGACTTACGATGACACGCACTTCACGACCTGCCTGGATCGCAAAGGCTTTCTCGACACCATCAAAACTGGTAGCGATTTCTTCCAACTTCTGAATTCTCTTAACATATGTTTCCATATTCTCACGACGCGCACCCGGTCTTGCCGCAGAAATCGCATCCGCCGCTGCTACCAGGACGGCGATCTCTGTTGTCGGCTCCACATCACCGTGGTGGGACATGATCGCATTAATTACCGTATCGTTCTCTTTGTAACGACGTGCAATATCAGCACCTAACTCAATATGAGAACCCTCAAGTTCAAAGTCAGCAGCCTTTCCGATATCATGCAACAAGCCTGCTCTACGAGCAAGCATCTCATCCAGACCTAATTCAGCCGCCATCATGCTGGCAAGCCAGGCGACTTCAATTGAATGCTGCAACACATTCTGCCCGTAACTCGTACGATAACGTAAACGTCCGAGATACTTGATGATCTCAGGATTCAAGCCAACGATTCCGGTATCAAAAGCAGCTCTCTCACCTTCCTGCTTGATGGTCTGGTTGACTTCCTTACGGGCTTTGTGAGACATCTCTTCGATTCTCGCAGGATGGATACGGCCATCCAAAATCAATCTTTCAATTGTCAATCGGGCGATCTCACGCCGGATCGGGTCAAAACTCGACAGGATTACAGCTTCAGGAGTATCGTCGATGATAATATCAACGCCTGTGCTGGTCTCGATCGCGCGAATGTTTCTACCTTCACGACCGATAATACGTCCCTTCATTTCATCATTCGGCAGGGACACGACCGAAACGGTCACTTCGGACACATAGTCTGAAGCATAACGCTGGATCGCGTTTACAACGATCTCACGTGATTTCTTATCAGCTTCAGCCTTGGCCTGTTCTTCCATCTGCTTAAGCATGACAGCCATATCATGGCTGTATTCACGCTGTGCAGCGTCAAGAACAAGATTTCGAGCATCACTAACAGATAATCCGGATACCTTCTCCAGCTCGATCACTTTCTGACGTTCCAGTTCCTTTGCCTTTTCTTCCAGAGCCATAACATCGCTGACACGGGAATCAAGAGCACTTTCCTTCTGTTCCATCGCTTCGATCTTGCGGTTTAAGGATTCCTCTTTCTGTTCGAGACGGTTTCTTTCTCTGGCAATCTCGGATTTTCTCTCTCTAACGTCTTTCTCAAGATCGAGTCTCGCGTTAGTTATCTCCTCCTTTGCCTGTAAAAGAAGTTCTCTCTTTCTGCTTTCTGCATTCTTCTGCGCCTCACCAATTACTCTTTCTGCATCTTCTTCTGCTTTAGCCACATCTGCTTCCAGCTTCTGCTGCTTTGCGGACATACCCTTGCGGTAATATAATACGGAAAATCCTACACTGATGAGAGCACCGACTACGAAAGCAATTACAATCAATAGAATTGCTAACCAAAGTTCTATGGTACTCACCTCCAATATTTTGTTTTCAAGATTCAAAATATACGTTCGGAAATTCGAACCCATCTAATTTTAATGATAAATTACTTCGATTGTCAACTTAATCTGTGTATTCTGACTATTTTTTGTTCGGTTTCTTCGATTTTTTCGCCGGCATCCTTCTCTTAAGGGCTTCTTTAGACGCAACAGAATATCCGAAGAAGCCAAGCATCTTGCCAAGCGTGTAGTATTCACCATGCGAATAAGCCACCAGATGTGCTTTTTCCAGGCAGATCTTACCCTTCTTATCAATAAGAGATTCATCCACTGAAACACCTGTAACTTCAGCCAGGAACATATCATGAGAACCGAGTTCGATGATGTCTTTCAGTTTGCAGGAAAGAGAAACCGGAGCTTCTTTGATCTGCGGAGCATATTTCAGGCCATCCGCCTCGATCGCCGTAAGACCGGTCTTTTCGAACTTGTCTTCCTTCGAGCCGCTTCTCACGCCACAGTAATCACAGGCCTTGGCGAGTTCTTCGGTGACCAGATTAACTACAAACTCCTGTGTCTCACAGATCAGTTCATGTGAATGACGGGATTTTCTTATCGAGATAGAAACCATCGGCGGTTCCGAATTGATCGTTCCCGCCCATGCGACAGTAATGATATTCGGGCGTTTGTCGATCTTTTGCGGTTCTTTTCCCGCACAGGAGATCATAACGACCGGAACCGGATTCAACATAGTAGAAGGCGGCATATTAATCTTCATAAGAATTCTCCTCTCAAATTACACCAGCGCGTGGATGCCGAACATCTCATGGTTCAGCAGGAATTCCTTGATCTCAAGTCCGCCGGAGAAGCCGACGAGCTTACCATCTTTACCGATGATACGATGACACGGGACAAGGATCGGCAGCGGATTATCGCCACAGGCAGAACCAACAGCACGGGTGAGATTCCTGGCAGAGACCTTATCCCCGCCGGTAAGTTCAAGCGCGATATCTTCATAGCTGCGGGTAACACCATACGGGATCGTGTTTACCTTATCCCAGACTTTCTTCTGGAAATCACTGCCGTGAAGCGGCTTGGTATGAATGGTGAAAGACGTCCTGCGCTTCATGAAGTATTCATTCAGTTCCGTCATACAGCGCATTACTTCCTTCGGAAATTCCATATTCAGCAGATCCTTATACTCCGGCGCTCCTTCTTCCTTAAGAACACCCGAAGCATCCGCGATACCTGTACGGATCGCGACATTTCTCTCCAGATTTCCTTCGACCGGTTTTCCATACGAAAAGAACCTGGTCATCTCAATCACTTCGTTATCGCCACGGATCGCGACTACGCCCTTACGGAATGGCACGAATCCCACGGAATAATCCGGATACTCCGAATCCAGAAGCGAGAAAAGAGCCGCGTCACAATATGCGCCATCGACATAGAGCGCCTCTTCAAGGATCGCTTCCTGCTTCATGTTACAGCCGAGAAGCACCTGATCGGAGATCTCATCAGTAACCGGAATAAGGACCTGGATCCTGTGGATCTGAAGATCAAAGAACGCATATCTCAGAAGACTGTCAAAAGCCGTCTTTCTGTCATCAGCGGAGATATCAGCAGTATCTTCACCTGAAGATACTGAGGAAACAAAATACATAACCGCGTCCGAGCTGCGGTTCTTCGAAGAGAAGTTTTCAAGACCTAAAACGCCGAATACGAGTTCTTTTCCTAAAGAAAAAACAGATGCGGTAAAATACTTGCAGTTCGCATCAGCAAGGACAGATCGGATAAATGCGGGCACATCATCCGTCACCCGGTCCAGTATCCGACTCTCTCGGATCTTTCCGGAATCCAGTATACGTATTGGCGATAATCTTACGTCCGACACGTGAAAACTCCTTATACCGATCGTTTATGTATCTCTGTTGTCCTCTTTCTTCTCGATATCCAGCTGCTCGATATTGCTCTGGATATACTCGATATCCTGAATAAACTTCTCACTATTAGAGACTGAAGGGATCATGATCGCACGATCCATCAGATCATGGTACTGTGCAAGGTAGTCGCCATACTTCTGGCTCTTCACCACGCTCTTCCATACAGCAGGAGATGATATAGACGGGAGATATCCCTGTCTCTGCTGAAGACGGGATGTCAGCATCAGCGCATCCTCATCGAGTGCCATGAAGCAGGCCAGATCTGCTGCTTCCTTCGGATACTTGCAGGATGAAGAAACGCAGAGCGGATAAGATGTAAGAAGCGGCGAAGAATACTCATCTTCACGGATGCCCGGAAGCTGCATCATACTAAGTGTATAAGGCATGTAATTGTCATAGATCATCAATTCATCGGTCGTTCCGCACCACACACCGAGTTTTCGGGAAAGGATCGGAGAAATGCCGGAAAACAGCCGCTCGATCCTGGAATCCGAGAGGCTCTCATAGGAATAGCCGGAACGGATGATCGATTCTACATACGCGAATGCATCACGGTATGCAGGTACGGAACGGTCATCGCTTTCCGAAGAAGAAAGATACTTGGAACTGTACATCGAGCATGGAAGATAGGGCATCATATTCCCTGCAAGATAGAAAGGAAGAACAGATAATTCATCGTCATTCAGTTTCTCAATATCAGCAAGAAGACTTAAAAGCGAGCTTCTTGTCTGGCGGAAGCTGACGGAATTGATGTTTGCCTGACGGAGCACTTCCATATCACAGTAAAGGACTGCGGCCGAGGTCTGATACGGAATACCGTACTGCTTCCCTTCCAGATAGAAATCCTGAAGAAGCACCGAGTAAACACTGTCAGCGGAAAGAAGTGTATTATCGGCAAGATAATCTGTGATCGGAGCCGCAAAAGACTCATTAACTACAACATCAAAACTGTCCGTCAGGAATATGTCCGGCATATCTCCGGTACTTCTCCACTGACGGAGCGTAGATGCGTTACATCCGTTCTCACCGGTTCCATAAACCGAAAGGACGAACGGAATATCGATCGATGAAAGATAATCCAGATCGACGGTCTCGCCTGTCACACCATCACCAAGAAGGCCTCTGGACTTCGCGTAATAGAGCTTGGCAAGATACTGGCAGGTTTCATATGAGAGCGGAGATGCGATCGTGATCTCCATGGTCGAGGTATCCTGAACAGTGGTAGTTCCGGAAGTCTCGGAAGTTTCCGATGACTCAGTTGACGGGATCTCCGGAAAATCATTTTTGACCTTCTTACATCCCACCAAGGAAAAACAAGACAGGACCGAAAGCACCATTAGAAGAGCAAAGGTTCTATAACAGCCTGAAATCCGAGCATTCCGAACTTTTTCTCTTTTTTCGTTCAACGAAAGCATATCGATCCTGAGTCCTCATTTCTTTATCATTTTCATTATACAATAAAACATCGAAAAAAAAGAACCGTCTCTTCGCGCTAGATCACGCATAAAAGACAGTTCTTGTGGAGCCAATGGTGGGAATCGAACCCACGGCCTATTCATTACGAGTGAATTGCTCTACCCCTGAGCCACATTGGCATTGCTCTTAAAGCACAACAAATATACCGATATTTTATAGATATGTCAAGTTAAATACATTGACTGAACGGCGAATACGAAGAATAGATAAGCGGCATCTTTGATCCGGATGCCGCTTAAGAAAACGTGTATATCTGATTTGAAGAATTAGATCACTCGTGCTCCATACGCCAGTCGATGCATCGCTGCAGGTACTTCACGTAATCCGGGTTCTTGCACATGCCTTTACCCTCCACATCGGAGATCTTCGCCACATCCTGACCGTTGCAGAGTGTCGTCTTCATGACGATGTTTAGAGCCGGGACACATGTATCATTCGCTATATATGTACCGATACCAAATGCCACTTTCGCACGGCCACGGAAGTGACGATATATCTTGTCCGCCTTCTCGAAGTTCAGGCTGTCCGAGAAAAGGAGCGTCTTGGTCGTCGCGTCAATGCCGATGGAATTATAGTGGTTGATCATCTTCGCACCCCACTCGATCGGATCGCCGGAATCATGACGCACACCTGAGAACAGTGTTGAATACGTAAGCTGGAAATCCCTAAGGAAGCAGTCGGTCGTAATCGCGTCAGTCAGTGCTGTACCATTGAGTACACCATACTCTTCTACCCACGCACGAAGCGCGTACCAGTTGGAATATGCGGGATTATGCTTGTGATCACCCTGACCGACACACATGATCCACTCATGTGCCATCGTTCCGACAGGTGTAAGATTATACTTCTTCGCCAGGTAAACGTTCGATGTTCCGACGAAATGGCTGTCAGTACCTGAAAGGTCGGCATCTGCAAGTGCTTTTACCGCCATATCCTGTGCTTCGGCGGAAAGGCGTCTTCTCATACCGAACTCACTGAACGAAGACAGACTGTACTGTCCACTCTTAAGCCAGCCGATCTTCTCGTCCAGTCGCTCTTTGAAGCTCTTGATCAGATCATCGTAGTTATAAGCCATGCGGAAGTACACTTCATTTACGATCGCGAGTGTCGGGATCTCATACATCGAAGTATTCAGCCATGTACCACGCGTCTCGATCGACAGACCACAGTCAGCATCTGTCGTGATCTCAAAATCCTCATATCTCGGCTGCCAGAGACGGAGAAAATCAACGTACGATCCTTTGATCCATTTGATATCATCCAGATACTGGAGCTCTTCTTCTGTAAAACGCAGTGTACAGTAAGCCTGGAGCTGTTCCTTGATCTCCTGGATCATCTCATCGGTAAACTTTACGTCTGTATTCCTGCAGCGGAATGTCCATGTCGTCTTATAGGACGGATACTGGTGATATATCGCCTGACCCATCGAGAACTTATACATATCAGTCTCCAGGAGACTTGTAATGATTCGATGCAGTTTCATATTACTCCCTCCAGGGTTCTTTTCCCTCATTCAGAATATCGATCTGACAGCACTTCATCGTCAGAAGCGCAGCATCATGAGATGCCGGAGAAACACCGGCGCAACAGGAGCTGTCAACGGCTACATCTCTTTCCGGGAAAGTATTCTTAATCGCGAGCGCATTGGAAACAACGCAGATATCTGTGCAAAGGCCGATCAGTTCGACAGGATCCTTATCCGCTTTCAGGATGCTCTTCCATCCTGTATATCCGAATGCCGGTTTCTCGATTACAAGAGTATCTTCAGGCGCCGCGTTTCTGATCTTTGAAGGGATCATCCATCCATCAGAGCCCTTGATACAGTGCGGAACCGGAAGGTACTTGCCTTCTCTTGTTTTCATATAATTCTTCTTATGGGTATCCTGCGTAAAGATCACGCGATCACCATTTTTGACGTATTTCTTGATCTTTTTAACCACATTGGAAACGATCTTTGTCGCTTCTTTGGAACCGAGTGCGCCATCAATAAAATCTGTCTGCATGTCAACAACGATAAGTGTTTTCATAAGATACCCTCCTGTGTGAAAGCTTAAAGTCATTATAAATCAACAGGCAGAAAAAAAGAAAGACTCCCGATATCAGGAGTCTTTCATGGCGTCCACGAGGGGATTCGAACCTCCGGCCTACCGCTTAGGAGGCGGTCGCTCTATCCTGCTGAGCTACGTGGACATATGAAATCAGCAACTTGCTGTTTTCATCCGGATCATTTCAGACGTTCCATCGTCTTTTTCGTTTCGGCTTTGACCTTTTCCATATCGATCGTCTTCAATTCATGCTTATAAAGAACGAACTGGCCATCGATCATAACGGATTCAACGCACTTTGGACCGCAAGAATAAACAAGCGCGGACAGTGGGTTTCCGAGAGGCCACATCTGCGGGCAGTCATAATCAATGATCTGAAGATCTGCTCGCATACCTTGCTCTATAATACCACAATCTTCAAAACCGCATGCCAGATAACCGTTTCTGGTCGACATCGTGAAAACGTCTTCTGCCGTAAGGACAGTCGGATCAAGAGTCGTACCTTTTGCCATAAAGGAGGCAAGTCGCATCTCCATGAACATATCCTGATTGTTATTACTTGCGGCACCGTCAGAACCGATGCAAAGACGTACTCCGTCCTTCTGCATATTGACCATATCCGCAAAACCAGATGCAAGCTTCATATTGCTTGAAGGATTGTGCGCCACCCAGACTTTTCGATCCGCAAGGATCTTTCTGTCTTCAGGAGTTAGATGCACACAGTGAGCCGCAACGGTCTTATCATTCAAAAGGCCGGCCCAGTCAAGCTTAGATACCGGAGAACATCCGTAACTCTTCTGGCAGTTGTCATTTTCTGTAATCGTTTCGGAGATATGCACACTTACCGGAAGATCATATTCTTTCGCAAGCTCAGCCAGCGGCTTATAGAAATCTTCAGGATACAGATAGATCGAATGCACCAGGAGACTGTGCGTGATAAGTCCATTTCCTTCATTTACGATAAAAGAATTCAGCTCATCAACACTCGTACGGTCTACAGACCACTTCCCGTCCACACATTTCTTGCCCATAGAAGTCTGCTGAACACGGAAACCTGTCTCAACCGCGCCTTTTGCGATAAGAAGGGCGCCATCGTACATATTGGCAACACAGCCGGTACCGCCTTCGATCATCTCGGCAAGTGTAAGAAGATTACCGTAATAGAAATCATCAGCGATCATTCTGTCTTCTCGAGGAATGATCTGTCCGAAAAGCCAGTCCTGAAGGGATCTGTCATCCGCAATGTTTCTGAATATCGACATCGGTGTATGACCATGCGCGTTCGCAAAAGTCGGACAGAGGATCTTGTTTTTGCCGTTATACTCAAAGATTTCACCTGCATCCTTAAGGGCTTCAGAGGCTTCGTCTTTCGATGTTCCGACATAAACGATCTTATTCTCTGACACTGAACAATAAGCATGTTCTACGGTTGAAACAGGAGCTCCATCATGAGGTGTTACGATCGTGATATCCGAGAAAAGAATTGCTTTATTCATTTCACTCCTCCAAATCCCAGGAATGGATGTATCTGTCCTGCTCAGGAGTCAGTTTATCAATAGAGTAACCTTTAGACTGAAGCAGGAACTCACCGACACGGTCATCGATCACGGTTGGAGTATCGTAAACTTTCTTCTCAAGTTCTTTTCCATGTTCAGCAATATATCTAGCGCTCTGAGCCTGCAGCGCAAAGCTCATGTCCATGATCTCTACCGGATGTCCATCACCAGAAGCAAGGTTAACGAGTCTGCCCTCAGCAAGAATGCAGATCGTTCTTCCATCTTCCATAACAAAGCCTTCGATATTCTTACGGAGTTCCTTACGTTCTTTTGCCATCTCTGCAAGCTGAACCAGGTTGATCTCAACATCAAAATGGCCGGCATTACAGCAGATCGCGCCATCCTTCATCTTCTCAAAGTGCTGTTTTGTAATAACATCTTTACAGCCGGTAACAGTAACAAAAACATCACCCAGTGGAGCCGCTTCATCCATGGTCATGACATCATAACCTTCCATGATAGCCTCACAGGCTTTGACAGGATCGATCTCTGTAACGATAACGCGTGCGCCCATTCCCTTTGCGCGAAGAGCAACGCCCTTACCACACATACCGAAACCTGCAACAACTACATACTTTCCGGCAACGATCAGGTTGGTTGTCGCCATGATAGCCGTCCATACGGATTGTCCGGTTCCGAAACGGTTGTCGAAGAGGTGCTTACAGCGCGCATCATTTACAGCGATAACCGGATATGCAAGTTTTCCTTCATTCTCAAGGATCTTCAGTCTGTGAACACCGGTAGTGGTCTCTTCACATGAGCCGAGCATACCTTCAACAAGATGTTTATGAGTGGAGTGCAAAAGCATCGCAAGATCACCGCCATCATCGATAACGATGTCCGGTCCGAAAGCAAGAGTCATCTCAAGATGTTTTCTGTATGTTTCAGGATCAGCACCATGAATGCAATATACCTTCATGCCACGCTCAACCAGCGCTGCAGCGACATCATCCTGGGTAGACAGCGGATTACAACCTGTCAGTGCTACGTCTGCACCACCTTCACGGAGCACAAGAGCAAGATTAGCAGTCTTAGCTTCGACATGAACGCTGACTGAGATTTTTAGTCCTTCAAAAGGACGTGTCTCTTTCAGTTCTTTTTCAATCGCGCGAAGAACCGGCATATTTCTGTACGCCCAATCAATTTTGTGATGTCCTTCGGGAGCAAGAGCGATGTCTCTGATCTCATAACGAGGTAATTCACTCATAGTTGATCCTCCTTATAACTTGGAGAAAAACTTCTCCATTAATGCAATACTGTTTTTCGAAGATGCATTCGCATTCTCCATAACTTCTGCGTGAGAAAGCGGCTTTCCTGAGATACCTGCCGCGAAATTCGTGATACAGGAAACCGCCAGAATCTTCATTCCACAGTGGCTGGCAGCAATCGCTTCCGCAACTGTCGACATTCCGACTGCGTCAGCACCCAAAGTGCGAAGTGCACGGATCTCTGCAGGGGTCTCATATTGAGGGCCTCTTGTATAAGCATATATGCCCTGATGAAGCGGGATATTCAGTTC
>DBYF01000099.1 GCA_002310155.1 Mageeibacillus sp. UBA1193
CCGGCCACGATCGAACTCGAATAATCGCATATATCAAAGCAAACACGAAAAAGCCCTCTGCGAAAGAGGGCTTTACTTTTATATGAAACCTATAAGTGATCCGTTATTTCATTAACTCCATAAGCTCGTTTTTCTTTTCTGTAATGGTCTTAAGATACGGCGAATAGTCGATCTTCCTATTCGCTCTGAGGAGTTCCGTTATTTCAGCGACAGGGTCATAGATAGGTGTCAGGGAAAGATTTCCCAGTACACCTTTCAGTGTGTGCGCAGCTTCAAATGCCTTGTCAAGATCTCCGGCAGAGACAGCTTCCTCCAGAAAACCGAAGTTCGGATCATCAATGACTTTTCCGATCATCCGGAAGTAGAAAGCTTCATTGCCCATGCAGCGTGTAAGAGCATCATCCGTATTCGCACCAAAAGCTTTTAGAGCATCGATAGTCAGCATAGTATTCTCCTTTCAGATCAGGAAAAACTCTCCTGGAGCTTCGCTTCGAATTCTTCCGCAGGGAGAGGCTTGGAGAAATAGTATCCCTGGATGATATTACAGCCGAGCTTCTTGAGTGCCAAATACTGTTCTTCTGTCTCCACGCCTTCTGCGATGACCGGCACACCGAGGTATTCCGCGATGTCGATAACGATACTGATCATGCGTGTGTCCTTATGCTTTTCGAAGGCGTTTCGGATGAACTTCATATCGAGTTTAAGTGCGTCGATCGGGAGTTCGGAGATCATGTTGAGCGATGAATACCCGGAACCGAAGTCGTCCATCTCAATGAAGAATCCATGTTCTCTTAGCTGGGAGACTCGGTCAACGATTTGGCTGGAATCCCGAACGTACGCGGATTCGGTGATCTCGAGGTAGAGTTCCTTTGTGGTAATTCCTGTATCGCTAACGATCTTCTCGAATGTATTCACCAGTTCCGGATCATACATCTCGGCACGGGAAAGGTTTACGGATACAGGAATGGATCTTCCGAAGCGTTCTTTCCACTCCGCGATCTTCTCGGCGGATCTTCTCCATACATATTCATCGAGCTGGGCGATGAGGCCATTGCCTTCAAATAATGGTATAAAAGCACCCGGCGAGATCATTCCGAGCTCAGGATGGAACCAGCGTACCAGAGCCTCAGCACTGGACAGGACAGGGGTGTCTCCCGTGATATCGTACTTCGGCTGGAAGAATACTTTGAACTGTTTTTCTGCCAGTGCTTTTGGAAACTCATCTACGAGCTGTTCCGAGAAGAGTTCTTCTTTAAGAAGAGTCTCGTCAAAGGTGCTGACGAAGACGGAATAGTTATTGCGGATCTTGTCGGCAGCGATCTTCGCTCTGACGAAGCGGGACTGGACATCCAGCTTCTTATCACAGGAAGCATAGACACCGGCACGCATCTTGATCATGGTGGACATACCTTCGCAGCCGGAAGAGATCTTCTCGATGATCCTGGAATAGTCATCACGGTGCGGGCAGTAGACCAGGAAAGTATCATCCGCCATTCTGCACAGGACACTGTCGGTAAAAGTGAAGATGCCTGCGAGACAATCGGCAAGACTTCTGAGGATCTCGGCCACTTTCGTCATTCCGAAGCGTTCGTTCAGGATATGGAAGTGATTGACATCGAAGCAGACCGCATCCATGTCTGCCGTAGGATGGAACTTATCAAACTGCTCGACATAGCGGTAGAAGTATTCGCTTGTGAAAAGTCCCGTAAGTTCGTCTCTTTCCGTCGCGCTGATGATCTGACGGTCCTCGGCAAGCTCGATGGAGCGCGAGATGCGTGCTTTAATAACATCCGGTTCCGGATATGGCTTCGGGATAAAATCAGCAGCGCCTTTACGCAGGCTCTCGACTTCCGATGCCTGATCGGAAGTAAGAACGATGACAGGAATGTTCTTAATATCCGGATCTCCCTTCAGCTTGGCGAGAAGCTCAAGACCTGAAAGCTTCGGCATCATGAGATCCAGAAGTATCAGCGAGAGCGTATTGCAGTTCTGTTTGATCAGATCGTATGCCATTTCGCCGTCTTCGGCTTTGAGGACATCGTACTCATCACACAGGATATTCTCGAGCATTTCGCGATTGATGAACTCGTCGTCAGCGACCAGGATATGTCTTTTTCCGTCTACAAGATTATCAGTTGAACGTGTCATATTTGATCCCCTTCCCCCCGGTTACGGATCTTATCTGTCTGCCCAAATTATATCATAGAAAATTAATAAAGTGCTATGGGGTGGGATTTCAGGGGCTTCGTCGGTATTTTGTTTCAGGTTTCTTACACCCGGTTCAGATTTCCTGATTATTTCTATTATGTCACTTGCGGGAATTTCCCTCTGTGTATAATCCAAGTAAATAACAGGAAGGCGGGGTTTTTGTTATGGTAAGATCACAGAAAGTCGGATGTGCTATTTTAGCAGGCGTGCTTATCCTTGAGGCATTCCTCGGTGCTGCCTGTACGAAAAAAGAGAAGAAAGATTCTTCTTCTACTTCCCAGGAAACAATTGAGAGTGAGAGCGAGGATCCGAGCAGTATAAGCTCGGAGGAGACTTCGAGCGAGATACAGCAGCAGCCGGTCGATCCCGTTGAGCAGGAGGCAAAAGCACTTGCCGCCGAACTTGGTGTGTCTGAAGATGAACTCCACGGCAAATATGAGTTCTTCATCAAGTACGCCGACTGCGTAGTCAATAATCCGAAGATGGGCGAATGGAGAGCATATGCTCTCCATTTCTTCCCGGAAGCGGCGGACCATGTGCCCGAAGAGCATCAGGAGTTTTTCCTGGAGAAGGTCCGGACACTGAAGATGGAATCTATGGCCATCGAAGATGCATCCGGCGACTATAACGCGCAGGGTAACAGCCTGCGTGTCTATAGCGACGGGTTCTCAAGTGCGAACAGTTCGATCTATACCACGATCTATCACGAACTGACGCATTTCCTCGATGCTTTTGCCGAGGGCGAAGAAAAAGAGGACCTGTTCTATACCGGTACACGCTTTGCCTATGATGAAGAGCTTACAGATGAAGAACGGCAGCAGATCTACACGGATAACCGTGGTGTCATTTACGCGAGCTTCATCACCGAAGGCGGCGCGGAACTCTATTCAAACAAGTATTTCGGAAAGAGTCCCCGGTCATACTTTGCTGAGAGCATCTTTCTCGTAGGATACGAGTATATCTTCGGAAGTGCCGCGCTTGATGAGCTCTTCTTTGCGACGGACTCTACGATGCGTTTCGTCAAGATCCTTCAGGACGCGGGATATTCTGACGAGAAGATCTGCAAAGTATTTGAATCCTTCAATTATGATACCTATGCCAGAACCGCGGAACCGGCGGATGCGATCCGTTTCGAGGATGTTCTGATCGACCTTTACGAGTTTAAGAAGGGCGCGGGATGGAAGGACGATAAGGTCTTCTGCCAGATCCTACGTCAGATCAATAACGGATATATGTATTTCATGGAGCTTCCCGCTCCGGTGCATGCTGAACTGAAAGAGATCTTCCTGGATGCAAATGCGCTATGGGACTGGAGCGTGTCTATCATGAATCAGATTCCCGAGTACAATAAGGATACCGAGTATCCGGATCTGCTGTGCGTCATGATCCATGAAGACAAGCCGTATCTGGCTGCGAGACTGATGAGGACAGTGACCGATGATGATTTCGACCCGAGCGCTATTGAGATCGACTACGATTTCGATAATGGAAAAGTGCTTTCGTATGAGTATATCGAGTACAACTATCCGAAGCAGGTACCGGTCCCGCTTCCGAAGGGCCAGGCACTCGATGAGCGTCTCAGTTCTTTCGTACATGATAATTCAAAGGCACATCAGCAGACCGCGTATTCCGGGTCCGCCGATCTAAAAGCACTCTACGACCGTGCGGCGGAGCTCGGTAACAAGTACGGCGTGTACATTCACGTAGGTGAGGATCTTCCTTCGTATATTGAGAGAGGTGATGTGGGTGACGCTTCTTCTCTGAAGACCGCGCTCGATCACGTGGAAAATGTTCTCTCGAAGTTCCCGGAGGGATACTTCGATCAGCTCAACTACGGATACTACGCCGGATTTGAGATCGTGATCTGCCAGTATCCTCTCATGGATGAGATCAATGTATATCTGACCGATGCAGGGTATATCTTCAACATCTCACTCGAATGCAGAAACCAGAAGAACCTGGATCTGATCGAAGAACGGCTGCTCGACGCGATCTTCACGGCGACAGACAAGAAGCTTATGAATTACTTCGAGAACTTCGAAGAACCGGCATTCTCGGATATTGAGTGGAAAACATATAACCCGGTGGAATTCTGCTATCTTGGTTATCTCGATGGAGAAAAGGGTGAGGAAGCTTTCAAACAGAACAAAGAGTATGTGGCTTCCGTCAAAGGACTGAGAACTCCCGAGAAGGACAGATCACAGCTGATGACCGCGCTTCTTCTGTCCAGGGACGTCTCCGCGACATGCGAGAAGAAGGCCGAGTATTACAGCCGCATGATCCGTGAAGCATTCGACGATTCGACCTGGCCGGAGAAGACCGTATGGGAAGAAGAGATCGCAAAACAGATGGATGAAAGCGGACAGAAAGCTGCCTGATTCCTTCTTTCACATAATAAGAAAAGCATACAGGAAAGCCCCGTTTCACGACGGGGCTTTTTTATACGGGGATCAGCCCTTGACGGAGCCGAGCGCGATACCGCTGATGATGTACTTGGAAAAGAGCAGGTAAAAACCGATCAGGGGGAGCGCGGTGAGCGACAGGCCGACGTAGATACAGCCGTATTCGGTATTGTAGTTACCTTCGTTCAGGATCGCGACCATGATCGGCATGGTGTAGTTCTTCTGCTTGTTGAAGAGGATCATGGGCAGGAAGAAGTTGTTCCATGAACCGACGAACGCGAAGATCGCCTGCGTGGCCATGGCCGGCTTCATGATCGGGAGTACGACGGAGTTGAATGTCCGGAACTCGCCGGCGCCGTCGATACGCGCGGACTCGACGATCTCCATGGAGAGGGAACCTTCGAGGTACTGCTTCATGAAGAAAACGGTCATCGGCGCAGCCATCGCCGGGAGGATGAGCATGAGTTTATTATCGGTCAGATGAAGCTGATAGCAGGCTCTGTAAAAGCCGATCATGGTAACGGTGCCGGGGAGCATCATGATGGCCATGATCAGGCCGAAGAAAGCCTTCTTCAGCTTCCATTTGTATGTGTGGATAGCGTATGCCGTGAGTGATGAGAAGTAAACATTCAGGACAGTCACGCCGACGGAGATGATGAAGGAATTCTTCATACCGACCAGAGGCCGGAACTCTTCCTTCGTCTTAAGGATCTTGAGATTATGCATGAAGCTGCTTCCGGGAATAAAAGACAGCGCGGAACCCTGGATCTGTGCAGACGAGCGTGTCGCGTTCACCAGCATGATGGCGAACGGAATCAGACTCAGCAGAGCCAGTATGGAACATACTATGTAGATGACGATCTTAAATGATATGTCGGATTTTGTCTTCGAATGCTTAGCCACTTTTACAAGATGTTCAGTTGTCCTTCTGGAATGTGAAATCCTGTTTAAAAGCCGGCGACACATTGGTAACCTGTACGGTCACTCCGATGGAGAATATAAAATCCAGGATCAATGCGAGAATTCCAGCATATAGAAGCGGATGGAAAAAGATGCTTCCGATAATAAGTACGATGGAAACCACCAGTAAGTACCGGAAATACGCAAAAAACGACAGCAAAAAACAGGCAAGAGCACTTCTCAATCGATCCTTCATAACACCCTCCTAAATCCTAAATTTTCAGTGTGAGCATCGCTGATGAATGTATCTCTAATTCCATCTTAACACTCTTTTTTCGAATTTATGCAATAGGAAAACGCATTTTTTCGACTTTTTTGTAGAAATTCACCAAACCGCTCCTGCTTGACGTGATAATATAGCCTTAAGAAAGGGAAAGAAAACGGGATTTGGGCTCGTCAACCGGTTAGAAGTCGCGACGTGTATTATCGATTAATTTTCTGAAGGCACTTTTGTGACTGTTCCGGCGGCACCGTCTACGATGACTGTGTCGCCGCTTTTTAATACGGTCGTAGCGTTTCCGCAGCCGACAACGGCGGGGATTCCGAATTCTCTGGCGACGATCGCGGCATGTGAGAGCGGCGCGCCGATGTCCGTTACGATCGCGGATACTCTCGGGAAGACCAGCGTCCATCCGATGTTGGTGGAAATGGTCACGAGGATGTCTCCGTCATGGATCTCATCCACCTTATCGATATCGGTCACGACTCGTACCGTACCGGTCACTTTTCCCGCGGCGCCGGGGAAACCCTTCACGTCAGAGGACGCCCCCGTACCGGCGGCAACATCTTCACAGTAGAAATCACTTCTTCTTTCCGGGTCTGACATCCACTTCTGCGGGTCGAAGCGGCCGACGATCAGCATCGGGAAAGCGGGCTGAGTGAGGTATCTCTCATAGGTTGCCTTACGCTTNNTTCGTCGATGGTGAGCATGAATACGTCATCTCCGAGACCGTTGACCACGCCGATGCGGCGGAGATAGTCACGGAAGACACTGAATATCCAAACTCCCTTGCTTCGGAGGTCTTCACGGAACTTGTTGGCCTGCGCGAACTTACTGATCTTCTTATCGATCCACTTTCTTTTGCTCGGGTATTTCTCCTTGAACTCGGCGAGAGCTTCGGCAAAAGCTTTCTCCTGAGCCTCGCGCATCGCGTGAAGATCCATTCCGCTCTTTTTATGCTGCTCCAGTCTTTCGTCGAGGAACGACGGATCTTCGTACGGACGGGGAGAGGCGAGCTCCATCTCGTCGGTAGACCGGTGACCGCAGGTGCGGATATATTCTTCCTTACTGAGCTTTCCGGAAAGGACATCTTCCAGAAGAAGGAGCGGCTTCATGCAGTCAAGCGTGCCGACGCAGCCGCCGCAGAGACGGTTCGCCATATCGTCGCCTGCGACCTTTCGGATCTTCTTTCTCGTGCCGAACAGTGGTGCCATCGAGGAACCGCTCGCGCCCATGACCGAGGCGAGACCGTCATTCAGTCTCGGAAGAAGGGAATTGTCCCAGTACTCCTTCAGCGCGGCATTATTGTCGAGCTTCTTGATCTCTTCCATAAAGCCACGGCAGAGCTCCGGGAGCTGCTCCAGCATCTCTCGTTTCTGCTTCTTGCTGAGTTTCGATTTGTTCTTCGGGAAGATGATCTTCTTGACTGTCTTAAAGAAATCCATCTTGCTGAATGGCGAGATCGGGACGGTAATGCCCTCCGGAATGGATCCGACCAGATCCGTAATGGCACTAACGGCCTTCTTTTCAGACATGCCGAAGCTTACGAGCATCGAGCATAACACGGAGATGTTCATGTAGGGCTGGCCGTCAATGTTATCGAGCCAGTCCGGGACCCCGAGGAGTGCATTGATCTTCTCGAGCGCACTGAACGTCATCGGTGTGACGGGCTTCTGGAAGATCTCGCCGACATTGGTCCTCGTGAGCATCTTATAGCCCGATCCTGTGCCGTTGACTTCATAAGTCTCCAGATTCAGGCGGCGGAGTGTCGTGATCGGACGTGCCTGGAGGATATAGACCTTTTTCTTGGAAACGGCCCACTCGATGTCCATCGGGACACCATAGGCTCTTCGGATCTTCTTGCAGTAGTTTCCGAGCTGCTTGGCATAGCGTTTGAATTCCGCGGGTCCGTCGTAGCTGTACTTGATGGCGCCGATACGGAATTCCTCGGCATTCTCTGCGCCGGAAACGAGCTTCTCGCCCTCGCCGCGGACGTAATTGCCGACGAACTTGTCGTCTTTTCCGGAGATCACATCGGACGTGAAGAGGACACCGGCAAACTCCGGTTTCACGAACCGCTGGATGACGACAGCGATCTTCGAAACGGTTGGGGTGCCGTTTCCGGGGGCTGTATCGCTGCCGCCGGCAATATGGTCTGTATATCCCTCGACGCGGGCACTCTCTGCGGAATCCACGACGTCTATAACAGCGTTACAAATCCCCTCTACAGGGACATCCGTGAGGGTCTCGTACTGTCCGGCAAAGGAGGCCTCGCTGCCGTCTTCGTTCAGTGCGGAAGAGCGGACGGCGAAGGTATGTCTCGGGCTCAGTCGCGTGATCAGGTCGGAGATCTCGGCGAGCGCTTCCTCTCTGACTTCACCATTTTCAATTGCATCAGAGATCAGGACATATCCGGAGGGAACGGGAAGCGAAAGGTCAGATATCATGCGGGAAAGCGACGCGGCCTTGCCTCCGATCACGGAGGACTTCTCCTTCGGGATGCTCTTCAGAGTGTAGATGTATTTGTAGTCGTTCGCAGCCATATCGCGTTAGTCTCCTCCCAGCAGAAGGTCGACGCGCATATCGATATACTTCTGAAGTACTTTTTTATCGGCCAGATCGATGCCGAAATCGCGCTTGAGATCGTCTCTTCGGTAGATCATGAGCTGGAGCATCGTCGACAGCTCGTAGGCGATCAGGCGGCATTCCTCGTCGGTCTTCTTCCCGGCGTAGTGCTTCTTTACGTAAGCGAAGCTGAAGGATTCCTGTCCGAGATCCCGCTTGAAAAGCACATGTGACGTGATGGCCTTCGTGAACTTGGGGTTTTCGATCAGGCACGACGCGATGACGAAGTGAAGCTTCTTGAGAAGATCCTTCGGAGTAAGGTCCGCGGTGAGGATCTGCTCGATCTCTTTCACCTTGAGGAAATCCAGGTAGTGCTTCTGGAAAGTCGCGTAGATCAGTTTCTCACGGGACTCGAAGCAGTAGTTGATCATGGAGGGCTTGACCCCGGCACGGGATGCGATCTCTCTGGATGTGACCTGGAAAGGATCGTCCTTCTCCTCCATGAGCAAGAGTGTCGCGGAGAGGAGCTGGTCCTTGGTATTCTGCAGTTTTTCGTCTTTGTTCATGCTGTCCTTCTTGTCGCGCGTCCGGGTGGGATGAGTGCTTTTCGAGCATTATTGAACGCGTTCAATAAACAGAGTATAGCATAGGTGTTTTTCCCGCGCAAGCAAAAAAAGACCTCCCGTGACGGGAGGTCCTGATCAGCTTAAATTATTTGAGATCACTCTTCGACGATGGTCTTGATGTGCAGTTCTTCGAGCTGCTTCTCTGTGACGTAGCCAGGAGCGTCCATCATGATGTCCTGTGCGTTCTTGTTCATCGGGAACGGGATGATCTCACGGATGGAGTCTTCGCCGGCAAGGAGCATGACCATACGGTCAACACCCGGAGCGATACCTGCGTGCGGCGGAGCGCCGTAGCAGAATGCGTTGTACATGGCCGGGAACTTCGCCTTTACGTCTTCTTCACCGAGACGTACCATCTCGAATGCCTTGATCATGATCTCCGGATCGTGGTTTCTTACCGCACCGGAAGAAAGCTCAACGCCGTTAACGACGAGGTCGTACTGGTCAGCAGTAATGGAGAGCGGGTCGATCTCGCCGCGCTCTGCCTTGAGAAGGACATCGAGTCCGCCACTTGGCATGGAGAAAGGATTGTGGCAGAACTCCAGTTCACCGGACTCTTCGCCGATCTCGTACATCGGGAAGTCAACGATCCAGCAGAAAGCGTACTGCTCTTTATCCATGTGACCCGGAACGGTCGCACCGAAGGTCTTAACGATCACGCCGGCAGTCTTCTGAGCGGCAGCAAGCTTACCGCAGGAAAGAACGACCAGGTCATTCGGCTTAATACCGAGAGCGGAAACGACCGCATCCTTGATCGGGGTGACGAACTTGGCGATACCACCGACGATCTCGCCGTTCTCGTCCATTCTGAACCAGCAGGACTTGTTGCCGGACTGTACTTCGATATCAGCAATGTTCTTATCGATAAACTTTCTGGACTCCTTGAAGTCGGAGATAACAACGGCCTTGATGCGGACCTTGGTGTCTTCGCCTTCTTCGGTCTTGGTCGCGAACGGCGGGAAGCCGCAGTCCTTAAGAACTTCAGTTGCGTCCTGAACGGTCAGGTCGATACGCAGGTCCGGCTTATCGGTACCGTACTTCTCCATCGCCTCGAGGTACGGGATACGTGCGAACGGAGCGCCGGATGCGCGGTTATATGTGCCGTACTCGGCAAAGATCGGAGGGAGTACATCCTCGATAACGGAGAAGACGTCTTCCTGTGTCGCGAAAGCCATCTCCATATCGAGCTGGTAGAATTCTCCCGGAGATCTGTCGCCACGGGCATCCTCATCACGGAAGCACGGAGCGATCTGGAAATATCTGTCGAAACCGGAGGTCATCAGGAGCTGCTTGAACTGCTGAGGAGCCTGCGGAAGGGCATAGAATTTGCCCGGGTGCTTTCTCGCCGGAACGAGGTAGTCACGCGCACCTTCCGGAGAAGAAGCGGTGAGGATCGGGGTCGTGATCTCGAGGAAGTTGTGATCCATCATGGCCTTACGCAGAGCAGCGACAACGTTGCAGCGGAGGATGATGTTCTTCTTGACTTCCGGATTACGAAGGTCGAGATAACGGTACTTCAGACGAGCGTTCTCATCTGCTTCACGGGAGTGGTTGATCTCGAAAGGAAGCTCGTTATAACGGCAGCGGCCGAGAACTTTGATCGTCTCCGGGACGACCTCGATGCTGCCTGTATCCTGATTCGGGTTCTTGGAGGATCTCTCGCGGACCACGCCGGTTACCTGGATCGTGGATTCCTTGTTGATCGCCTTCAGTTCTTTTACCTTCTCTTCGGTCTCCAGAACGATCTGTGTTGTACCATAGAAGTCGCGCAGTACGACGAATCCGAGATTGGATCCGACTTCACGCATATTTTCCATCCAGCCAACGAGTGTAACGGTCTTGCCGATATCGGGAAGACGAAGCTCGCCGCAGTTATGTGTCCTAGATTGGATCATGTACATGTACCCCATTTCTTAAATCGATTCACGCAACATTCTATACCTTATATCAGGAGTTGTCGATATTATGATATAATGGCAATATCGCAAAAAAGTTTGAATCGACGGTTCAGGGGTATTGGAGAAGTTCCGAAGATGGGTATTGATACAAATAAAATCTGTTTTGGTTGTTTTAGTGAGAAGAGCACAGAGGGTCCTTGCCTGAAGTGCGGTTTTGATATCGCGACGGCGAAGCACCCGGCGATCGCACTGCCGATCGGCACGATCTTAAACGGACGTTATCTGACCGGCCGCGTCCTTGGCGTAGGCGGTTTTGGTGTAACGTATCTCGCGCTCGACATGACGCTCGAGACCACGGTTGCCGTCAAGGAGTATCTGCCTTCCGGAATCGCGATCCGTGATAACGACCACTATACGATGACCGTCAGTTCCCAGGATGAACAGGAGAGATTCAATAACGGCGCGACCAAGTTCCTCGATGAAGCGAGGATCCTGGCTAAGCTGCGTACCGTTCCGAATATCGTTACCGTACATGACTACTTCCGTGAGAACGGCACCGCGTACTTCGTCATGGAGTACATCGAGGGTGTCGATCTTCTGAAATATGCCTATTCCAAGGGAGGCAAGCTCTCCTTTGAAGAGACACGCGACCTGATGCTGCCGATCATCAAGTCCCTCGGACTTGTTCACGAGCACAATCTTCTCCACAGAGATATCAGTCCTGATAACATTATCGTGACGAGAGGCGGAACAACACACCTTCTCGACTTCGGTGCGGCACGTCTGGCGATCGATTCGGAGAAGAGTAAGTCGATCATTTTAAAGCATGGTTTTGCTCCGGAGGAGCAGTACAGAAAGCACGGCAACCAGGGTCCATGGTCCGATGAGTATGCTCTCGCGGCGACGATGTACCTGGTCATGACCGGCGTGATGCCGCCGGACGCGATCGAGCGTGTCCACGAAGATACGCTGGAAGCTCCGTCCAAACTGGGCATCAGCATTCCGAAGTACGCAGAGGAAGCTCTCATGCGGGCGCTCTCTGTTCACGCTTCCGGTCGTTTCCCGGACATGGCTTCCTTCGCAGAAGCGATCACAGGAAAGAATGTTCCGACCGCTTCTCTGGTTGCGGCTGCAGCTGCACCTGTTGCGACGTCTGATTCCGTTCCGACGAGCCAGCCGTCACCGTTTGCTGCGTCTTCCCAGACAGCTGAATCTCCGTTTAAGCCGGCATCAGTTGCTCCGGCAGCCCCGGCCGCTCCTGTGGCTCCGTCTGCATTCAGGCCTGCACCTGTATCTTCCCAGAGTGTAAGTCCGGTTCCGCAGTCAGTATCTCCGGCGCCGATCGTAACTACACAGGCGAAGAAGAGCATCTGGCAGAAGCCGCTGACATATATCATCGCGGGTATTATCCTTCTGGCGGGAATCGCGGCTCCGGTTACTTATTTCGCGCTGAAGAACAAGAAAGCAGACGAAACGACCACCGAGACAACTAAGAAGAGAACGAAGAAGACCGAAACTGAGACGACCGAAGAGCCGACGGATACGACTACAGAACAGCCGACCGCGACTTTACCGACAACTTCGACTCCGACGTTGCCTTCGACTTCCCAGCCGATTTCGGGATATAACTACTACACGATCGAGGACCTCTCCTATAGAGTTACCGATGAGTGGACCCATATTGAACAGGGCATTTACCACTACTTCTTCACAAATACGCTGGATACCGAAAACTTCCTGATGGTCTACGCGACGCAGGCTCTCCAGCCGACGCAGCTGAATCAGGTCGATTTCGATGCGTTCATGGATGGTTTTACCACAGAACTCTGCAGCGGTAATTCCGGTCTGGATAACGCACAGGTCGTATCTCAGACGATCAACAAGGATACGTATCTCAATTACAGCGACGTCACACTGACATGTACTTATGAAGGAAAAGCAAAAGAACTCCCGATGCGTGTTATCCTGGATACGAAGACAGGTAAGGCTTATGTATACATGCTCTACATCAATGCGGATATGAACAGCGCGGAAAAAGATGGCTTCTTGACCAGATTCTATGATGTGCTCAATTCGATCCAGGCAGCCGGTGCGCAGCCCACACCACAGGGAACGACTCCAACGACGGCTAATGGGCCTCAGACAGCTTATTCCGAGGGCATCTATAATTTCTCGTTCTCGGATGAATGGCAGTACTTGTCCAAGGGCGGTTATCAGTATTTCTTCGTAGATCAGTCCCAGGCTACATCGAACTTCATGATGATCTATTCACAGGATCTGATGACAGCAAGCCAGCTGAAGAGTTACGGATATGAGAGGACCTTAAATGAGTTCAATCAGGGTATCGTATCTTCTTTCGGCGCGAATGCCAAGCTCGAGTCCTGTGAGATGTATCTTGATGCTGACAGAGAATGCTCCGAGGACATCCTTGTCTCCGGTGAGTATGAAGGTAAGCAGGTAGAACTCCCGATCCATGTCATCATTGATAAGGAGACGGGCAAAGCCTACGTTTTCGCAATGTATATTTGTAAGGATATAGACTCGGCGACGAAGCAGGACATCATGGAAAAATACAACAGCTGCATCGCATCGATCGAAAGAGCCAACTGATCAGGATCAGTGCTTTTCCATGGGTGAAGTGGGTGTAAGTGCCGGTTTCCTCTGAATTATTCATGCCTTTTTCTTTATTTATTCCTCTACGGACTGCTGATAAAACGTGCTATAATGTCAAATTGTTATCAAACATTTCTTTTAGGAAAAGGGAAAGGAAAAAGAAAATGAAAAAAAGAAAGATTATTGCAGTTATGGCCACATTGCTCTCTGTAGCAGTTATCGCTACAGCTTGCAAATCTACCACTGAAGAGACAAAGAAGAAGAGCAAGAAGGCTAAGGACGACGAAGACATCGAAGACGTTATCGATGATGACGATGACGACGACGATGATGAAGAAACAAAAAAGACTAAGAAGGCAAAGAAAACAACTACTACTGAAGAAGAAACAACAACTACTGAAGAGCCCACTACAACTACAACTGAAGAACCTACAACAACGACTACTGAGGAGCCGACAACAACTACTACAGCTGAGTCCACTGAGGCAACCACTGTAGATCTCGGCGATAGGACACAGTACACCGAGGGTATCTACAGCTACACATTCACCAATGAGTGGCAGGCATTGGCTAAGGGCGGTTATCAGTACTTCTTCAAGGATCAGTCCCAGGCTACATCGAACTTCATGATGATCTATTCCCAGAAGATGATGAGCGGCAGCCAGCTTCAGGCTTATGGCTATGAGAAGGCTCTGAATGAATACAATCAGGGTATCGCATCCGGCTTCGGTGCAGACGCTCAGATCGTTTCCTGCGATATGCATGTCGATGGAGACAAGGACATTTACGAGGATATCGTTGTTACAGGTACTTACAACAATGACAAGGTCGAGCTCCCGATCCGTGTTATCTTCGATAAGGAATCCGGCGACGCTTTCGTATTCTGCATGTACATGAAAGCAAATCTCTCCGATGCTGAAAAGTCCGAAATCATGGCTATTTACAATGACTGCATCGCGAGTATCACAAGAATCGGATAATTAAATGAAATAAACTAGCAATCACCCGATGGTCATTCCGGGAGAAAGTGAATCTATGCGCGAGAAAACATCACAGATCCTGGATGAAGTTAAAAAGGTAATTTGCGGCAAAGATGAGGTCGTCCGGCTGGTACTGCAAAGCGTACTGGCCGGCGGCCATGTTCTTATGGAGGATGTTCCGGGCGTCGGAAAAACGACGATGGCGGTAGCCTTTGCCAAGACGATGGGCATGGACTACGGACGTGTGCAGTTCACCCCGGATGTACTTCCTTCAGATATTACAGGTTTCTCGCTTCTTGATCAGGAGACGCACACGATGAAGTATCAGAAGGGTGCGGTCTTCCACAATCTGTTTCTGGCAGACGAACTTAACCGTGCTTCCTCGAGAACGCAGTCTGCGCTCCTCGAAGCCATGGAAGAAGGACAGGTCACGGTAGATGATGAGACATATCCTCTTCCGAAGCCTTTCGTCGTTATCGCTACACAGAATCCGTCCGGAGCTTCCGGTACATCGCTGCTTCCGGATTCACAGATGGACCGTTTCGCGATCCGTGTCTCGATGGGATACCCGTCCCAGGACAGTGAGATCGAGATGCTGACGAACCGTCAGAACGGTGCCAATCCTATCTCCGAGATCTCACCCGTATGCACGATCGATGACATCCTCGCGATGCAGGATGAGACTTCCAAGATGTACGTCAAATACAGAGTGCTGAAGTATATCGTCGCTCTGATGGACCGAACAAGAAATCACAAGATGCTTGCCCGTGGCGGCAGCCCGCGTGCGACGCTGGCCCTGACCGCTATGGCAAAAGCACACGCATATATGACGGATCGTGATTACGTGATCCCGGATGATGTCCAGGCGGTGTTCCCTGCAGTAATGAGCCACCGTTTTATCCTGACACCGGAAGCGGAATTCAAAGAGATCCGTGCCGACGAAATCGCAAGAGAAATCATTAAGACGAC
>DBYF01000148.1:0-783 GCA_002310155.1 Mageeibacillus sp. UBA1193
CTCCAGAAGAACGGATTTGACGGATATATCCGTCCGGACCACGGACGCCGTATCTGGGACGAGAAGTGCCGTCCGGGCTATGGTCTTTATGACCGTGCTCTCGGCGCATCCTATATCCAGGGACTCTGGGAAGCCGTAAAGAAGAGCCGCGGCTGATCCTTTTCGAAAAGAACTATTACTCATCTGGAGGCGTACTATGCTTTCTCTCTCTATGACACGTGAAAATTTGAATAATAAAGAGGAATGGAAGAACAGGAACATCGTTCTTCCTTCTTTTGATATCGGTAAAGTAAAGAAGGCGACATCGGAAAATCCGACCTGGCTTCACTTCGGTGCCGGAAATATCTTCCGCGGTTTCATCGCAAGACTGTCCCAGGATCTCCTGAATCAGGGACTCTCTGACACAGGCATTATTGCTGCGGATACCTTTGACTACGAGATCATCGACAGGATCTATAAACCGTTCGATGACCTGACCCTGATGGTCGATCTGAAGCCGGACGGAAGTACCGGATATGAGATCATCGGCAGCATCGTAGAATCGAGAAAAGCCGATCCCGCCGACTCGGAAGAAATGGCCCGCCTCTATGAGATCGCAGGGTCTCCCTCTCTTCAGATCATCAGCTTCACGATCACGGAAAAAGGCTACGCCCTCTATAACATGAACGGCGTTCTTCTCCCGGTCGTAAAATCGGATATGGAGACAGGACCGTCCCTGGCCCGCCATGCCATGAGCATCGTATGTGCCCTTCTCTGGGAGCGCTTCAATAAGGGCGCTTACCC
>DBYF01000148.1:823-1230 GCA_002310155.1 Mageeibacillus sp. UBA1193
CTCGAGATCGCGCAGGCATGGGAAAAGAACGGCTTCGTTTCCCCTGAGTTCATCTCCTACCTCAATGACAGTTCCCGCGTGGCATTCCCCTGGAGCATGATCGATAAGATCACTCCTCGTCCGGACGCTTCCGTCGAGAAAAAGATCTCGGAGATGGGGATCTCCGACATGAGTCCTTTTACCACATCCAGAGGAACCTTTATCGCTCCGTTCGTCAATGCGGAAGTACCGCAGTACCTCGTCATCGAGGACACTTTCCCGAATGGCCGTCCGGCACTTGAAAAAGCAGGCGTCTATATGACCGACCGTGACACTGTCAACAAGGCCGAGAGAATGAAGGTCACCACCTGCCTGAACCCGCTTCACACTGCACTGGCTGTCTATGGCTGCGTGCTCGGTTATACACG
>DBYF01000148.1:1294-15429 GCA_002310155.1 Mageeibacillus sp. UBA1193
GTGATCCTGGATCCGAAAGCTTTCATTTCCGAGGTCATCGACGAGAGACTTCCGAATCCGTTTATTCCGGACGCGCCGCAGCGTATCGCTACAGATACGAGTCTGAAGGTCCCGATCCGTTTCGGCGAGACCATCAAGTCATATATCTCCGATCCGTCGCTCGATGCCGGATCCCTGACGTATATCCCGCTCGCACTTGCCGGATGGCTCCGATATCTTCTCGGTGTCGATGATCAGGGTCAGCCGATCGAGCTCAGCTCCGATCCTCTTCTTTCTTCCCTTCAGGAACAGCTGAAGAATGTAAGATTCGGTGAACCGGAGAGCGTCAAGGGAAATCTGACAGAGCTTCTTTCCAACGATTCCGTCTTCGGAGCTGACCTGGTCAAGTGTGGTCTTTCCGATAAGATCGAAGGTTATCTCTCTGAACTGATCGCAGGTCCGGGAGCCGTGAGAAACACACTTATCAAGTATCTCGGCTGATCCTTCCCAACTTGCATACTAGTCGGAAACATTATATATTTATTGATGTTGACGCTAGTATAAGGAGACGGAGAAGATGAACGTTCCAGAGAAAAGACCCGGCGAGACGAACCGGGAATATGCTTTCCGAACCATATCCGAGAACATCATCAGCCTGGATATCGAGCCCGGCACCATGATCGGTGAGCAGGAGATCGCCAGTGAACTCGGGCTGTCCAGAACGCCTGTACACGAGGCTTTTCTCGAACTTTCCAAGTCCAGGATCCTGAATATCCTTCCGCAGAAGGGCTGTCTCGTCTCCATGATCGACTCCGACCTGATCCGTGAGTCGCGCTTCCTGCGCATCACAGTCGAGACTGCGCTGGTCGAGGATGCCTGCGAACTGGCCAAGGAATCCGATCTCAAGGAACTGGAAGACAACCTTGCGCTTCAGGAGTTCTACCTGTCCAAGGACGTTGACCGTATCCTCTCTCTCGACAATGAGTTCCACAAGACGATCTACCGCATCTGTAACGCGATGCAGTGCTATTACATGGTCAGCCTGATGAGCATCCACTTCGACCGCGTTCGAAGCCTCAGCCTTCACTCCGTTAAGGACCTGACCATCGTATCCGACCACAGAGCGATCTTCGATGCGATCAAGAAGAAGAACCCGAAGGCCGCAAGAGCCGCTTTCCAGAAGCACATGGCCCGTTTCGACCTCGACTGGAACATCATCACGCAGGAGTATAAGCAGTACATCTCTGACGGAAGCAAATGAACCATCTGATGGAGCAAAACAAAGATCTGTGGGAATACCTGACGACCGTGGGTAAGCCGGTCGTTCTTTATGGTACGGGAAATGGCGCCGATAAGATCCTCGATCAGCTCGAGGCGCGGAACATCCCTGTATCCGGCATTTTTGCGAGCAGCGGATTCGTGCGCGACAGATCTTTCCGCGGCTTTAAGGTCGAGTCCTATGAGGCGCTGAAAGCACGCTTCCCTGACATGATCGTGCTCCTCTGCTTCGGATCTTCCCTCCCGGAAGTCGTCGCGAATATCGACCGGATCGCCGGTGAATGCGAAGTTTATGCCCCGGATGTTCCCGTTTATGGAAAAAACCTCTTCGATTCCGCTTTTTACGAAGCCCATAAGAACGAACTTTCCGAGGTCCGGGGATTCCTGGAAGATGACCTTTCCAGATCCGTCTTCGATGCGGTCGTTTCCTATAAATTGACGGGCGTCTATATGTCTTTAAGGCCTGTGGAATCGCCATTAGAGGAAATATCTTCACTCATTTCCCTTCCGGAGAACGCATCTTATATCGACCTTGGCGCATATAACGGGGATACCGTTTCCCTTTACACGAAACTCTTCCCCCGGATCCGGAAAATCGTGGCCGTAGAACCGGATGCCCGGAACTTCAGAAAGCTCTCTGAGACCACTTCCGCCCTCTTCGGACCGGAAGATGAAGATCCCGCCTCCGGAAACTCCGGGAAAATATCAGTATCCTGCATCCGTGCGCTCGTTTCTGACCATGACGGGACCGCTTTTATCCCCAAAAACCGCGGCCGTGGAGGACATGAGACCGCCGACGCCACGAAAGGCGAGAACCTTACAGCCGTGTCTCTTGTAACACTGTTATCGGACCTTCCGGCAAGCCTCATCAAGCTCGATGTCGAAGGGAATGAGCTCGCAGCGCTGAAAGGCGGCGAAAATATCATTCTTCGGGACAGGCCTTCCCTGATCGTATCGTGTTATCACCGCAGTGAAGACCTTTTTACACTGCCTCTTCTTCTCAAGAAACTTGTCCCGGTATACCGCGTCTACATGCGCCATCATCCGCATCTTCTCTGCTGGGATACGGAGTTTATATTCACTCTCTGATGAATAGCTCCTCTAATTTGCTTTTTTCTCCCTGTTGATTTGCCTTTTTTATCTGTAGAATATAATTAGGTCGGGTCTGTTCTTAGCGGGCCCGGGAATGGGAGAAGGAATTTATGGCTAAGAACTGTCCGGGGTGCGGTGCCCCGTTAGAGTATGATCCGGGTTTTGATGCCCTGGTCTGCGGCGCCTGCGGCAATATCGTCGATCCGAAGTCTTTACCGGACGCAGACGATTTCTACATTAATCTCGATTCAAATGAACCCGTCGATCTGGAAGATACGCTCGAGGAAGAAGAGCTCTCCGGCGAGACATATGACTGCCACATCTATACGTGCAGCCAGTGCGGAGGCGAAGTCATCGTCTCCGGAACAGAAGCGTCCACGAAGTGTATGTACTGCGGATCCACAGCTGTGGTATTCAACCGTATCGCTCAGGAACGCCGTCCGGACTACATCGTCCCCTTCAAGATCACGAAGGAAGAGGCGGTCGCCAACGTAAAGAAAAAGCTCAAAGCCGGACTTTTCGTACCGGGTTTCTTTAAGAAAGCAGAACCCACCGTTATCCGGGGGATCTATGTCCCGTACTTCCTCTTCGAAGGATGGTATACGGATACCCAGAGATTCCATATCGGTAACACTACGAAGATCTTTGACGCGGAATGTGATTTTGTAGACCTTCCGGTCGAGGCTTGTAAAGCACTTGCGGACCAGACCTCCGCACAGCTCGATCCCTTCTACTTGAATGAGAAGGTGCCGTTCGAATCTTCCTATCTCATGGGTTTTTATTCCAACGTTCAGGACCTGGAGCTCAAGGCCGCGAAAGGCACGGCACAGGGCAAGGCCCGTTCCATGGTGGACGCGGAAGTCATCAAGCAGGGACGCGTAAGCAGCGATAAGCGCGTAACGTCTGTCCCGAAGTCGGAACTCGCATATTCTTCCTATGCATTACTCCCGGTATGGTTCATCTCCATCGAGAAGAAGGGTACTCCGTACACTTTCCTCGTCAATGGCCAGACGGGAAGAGTTGTAGGTACGGTTCCGTGGAACCGTGTTCTGGCAGGCATCATGCTCGCCACCTTCTTTATCGCGATGGCAGGTATCTCGACCTGGTTCTTCATTCAGTCGGGAATCCTTCCGGCAGCTCTCGGACTGGAGAGCAAAGCCGGTGTCGGTGTTGCAAGCTCGAGAAGAGATCCTGTAGACTCCTACGAGATCCTCGGCGGATTATCGATCATCAGTGCCGCCGGCGGTCTCTTCTGGTATGGATTCGGCAAGTTTAAGAAGATCGTTACGAATCTCAATCTCTCGAGATCCGTCGTTACATTCATCTTTTCGAAAAAGAGACAGGGGGATGCCAAATGATCTTAATTCTTATGTGTTATGTAGCCTCGATCATCGCTTCTGCCGGACTGGCCTTCCTGTTCGTATCGAATATCCTTCAGAAGTCCAACAGCTTCGGTTCCGAAGAGCAGGAGCCTGCCTGCATGAAGAGATTCAAGCTTATGGATGTGGATCAGAAACCGAAGATGTAAGAGTGCTTTTCGAAAAGGACCTTAGGGTTCCTGCTATGATATAGTGTAGTTATAGATTCGTTTTGGGGGGTAAACGGGCATGGCTAAGAGTTGTCCGGGGTGCGGTGCACCGATGGAATATGATCCGGGATTTGATTCGCTGGTATGTACCGTATGCGGTAATATCATCGATCCGAAGACACTGCCGGATGCAGACAGTTTCTACTACGATAATCCGGATGCCGATGAGACACCGGAAGATATCAAGGATACGCTCTCTGAGTTCGAAGAACTGACCGGAGAGATGTATGACCGGCATGTCTATAAATGCAGCCAGTGCGCCGGTGAGGTCCTCGTGTCCGGAACCGAGATCTCGACAAGATGTATCTACTGCGGATCGACATCGGTCGTATTTTCCAGGATCTCGAAGGAGAACCGTCCGGATATGATCGTACCTTTCTCGGTCACGAAGGAAGAAGCCATTAATACTGTGAAGAAAAACATCCTTTCCGGTGCTTTTATGCCGAGAGGATTTAAGAAGATCGACCCGGAACTCGTCCGCGGCATCTATATCCCGTACTTCACATACAATGGCGCGATCTCTGACACACAGCAGCACCGCATCGGAGTTACGGAAAAGTCCTATGTGTTCGATGGAAGTGCCGAATTTGAAAACCTTCTGGTCGAGTGCTGTAACGCTCTCGATGACCGTTCCACGGCTCTGCTGGAACCCTATAATGTAAAGGCGGCAGTCGAATTTGATACATCTTATCTCATGGGTTTTTACTCGAATATCCAGGATGTTACTCCGAAAAAGGCACAGGGTATGGCAGAGCTGAAAGCAAAAACGATCTTCAATTCCCAGATGCGTCAGCTCACGAAGGACAGCAGCGCGAAGACCGTATCCTCGAATCCGAAACTGGAGATGCATCGCACGGGGTATGTCCTTCTTCCTGCCTGGTTCATCACGATCAACGCAAAGGGAACCCCCTATACTTTCCTCGTAAACGGTCAGTCCGGCCGCTGTACCGGTACCGCGCCCTGGAGCAAAGCAAAGGTCTATGGAACGATCTTGGCGGCAACAGCTGTCCTCTGGACGATCCTCTTTACGTTACTCGCACAATTTGAATACCCGCATATCGAAAAGATCACGGATTTCAATGTGGCAGATGAACTGATCTACAGCGGAAAGATGCAGCTCGCAGCAGGCGTCATCGGGGTCGCGGCCGGCATCATACTGACCATCGCGATCAAGAAGTTTTTGCGTCTGATCCCGAAGCTGAAGCGTACCGGCTCCGTTTCGACCCACATTTTCGCCAGAAGAAGACAGGGAGGTGTCAAATGAACCCGCTCCTATTTACACTCATGCGTTTAGATGCAGGTGATGATATAAGAGAAAAATGGCACAATAAGATGCTCGAAGATTCTCTTAATGATGTTCGGAGATTTGCTATCATCATCACAATGCTGCTCTGTGTTCTTGCACTGGCAGTTGTTATGCTCGTCGTAGCGAAGATCCTCGAAAAGAAGAACGACTACGGCGACGAGGATGAGATGCATATGCGGAAATCCAGGGCTTCCTCCGTTTCCGTCAACGCCAGAGTTTACTCGGACCTTGCCTCGGGATCCATCAACTGCATGAAGCGCTTCACGTATAACGAAGTCACTAAGCGGTGACCTTCTACGATCAGATGAGCTGAACTGCGCCCACCGGTCGGATCTGAAGGATATGGCAGCTGCCCTCTCCGAAGACCTCTTCAAGAGTACTGACATATTCGTCTACTTTCGCCCTCGGTACAAATGCCTGGATCGTCCCGGCAAAACCGCCGCCGTGCACACGGCACGCGCCCTCTTCCCCAAGGACCCTTCTACTCAGCATCAGCGCCATCGGGATCGCCTGCGATGTCGGATCTTTCGCGCTGTACAGGTTCTGAAGAAGATTTGCAGAGGACTCTCCGGACGCATTTACCAGTTTCAGGAATTTCGGGATATCCCCGTCATCGAGCGCCTGCGCCTCTTCACGGACACGGGCGTTTTCTGTCAGAAAATGCGCGCTCCTGAGGATCGCACGGTCACTGATCCCCGGCGCAGACCGGAGTTCCGCAAGCTTACTGTAGAATGCATTTTCATCGATCTCGGAAAGATACTCTTTCCCGAAGTATCCGGCAACCGCTCTCATCTCTCCCGGGATCGCGGAATACTCCGAAGACAGGTCCGCATGACTTCCCTTCGTATCGGTAATGATAAGAGAAAAACCTGCTTCTTCCATATTAAATTGATGACCATCTATCTTTGGTTCATTCGTGTTTCTGAAGTCGATCTCGACAAGATTTCCAACCGAGGATGCCATCTGGTCCATAAGGCCGCTGGCCTTGCCGAAATACCTGTTCTCCGCGATCTGTCCGTATTTCGCGATCTCGACTGCGCCGGCTCTGCCGCCGTTATCGCGGTAGTCGATGATCTTCCCGATCAGGACCTCAAACGCCGCTGAAGACGAAAGCCCGCTTCCGGAAAGGACATTCGAAGTAACATACGCGTCAAAGCCGGTAACATCTGCTCCCTGCGCGGTAAACTGTGCCGCCACGCCGCGGATCAGGGCCTGTGTCGTCTCTTTTTCAGACTCTCGGGGCTCTGTATCGGAGATGTCCACCTCCGTCATCGGATAACCTTCGGACTGGATCCTGATTACCTTATCTTCTCTTCCAGAGACAATAGCGATCATGTCCAGATCGACGGCCGCCGCGAGCACTCTTCCCTTCTGGTGATCCGTATGGTTTCCGCCGATCTCGGATCTTCCCGGCGCCGAAAAAACCGAGATATCCGGATCCTTCTCCGCAACCTCGGGGAAGACTTTTCCAAACTCTTCCAGTGCGCGGATGTAGCGGTCCTTCTGCATGGTAAGGACGGCAGGTGCTTTTCCATAGAGATCCGAAAAAGCACCATCCAATTCGGATTCATTTATCTTCATCAATATGTCTCGGATCTTCATAGTGTACCTCGGTTATCTCGAGTAAATGCCGGTCGTTATCTCTTTGGCATAGGCCTCCTTCAAAGGAAGACCTTCTGTAGCAAGCGCGATCTGCGCCTCTTTCTGATTGTCATAGGGGACTGAAAGGATCGTAAAAGAGATCGGTGAGAGCTCTTTTCCCCCAAGTTCACCCTCCACGAGGAGCGCGTGCGCACGCGGAACGCCGATACTGTTGCCAACACTTCCCGTATTGACCGAATAGCCGTCATGGAGGGATCTTACATACGGACGGTGGCTGTCCGCGCAGATGATGCTGTCATACTTGATCGAGCGGTCCTTCGAATAGAATCCGTCCCTTAACGCGTCATCTGAATCATAGCCCTGATAGAGCCCGGCGAGCGGACGCCCGTGAACCAGACGGATATTGAGTCCGCTGATCAGAACATGATCTTCCAGAGGAAGCGAATCGAGCCACTTGATTCGTTCTTCCCCGATCTGGTTATAGAAGAAGCTGTTCTCTTTTGCATAGATATCGCCCGGAATATCTCTCCGGAAATAGCTCTTGCAGATCCATTCATCCCAGTTTCCCTTCAGGATGTGGCCGCAGTTCTCCTTTACCCAGTCACAGGTCTCACAGTTGGAAGGTCCTTTTCCGACGGCATCTCCCAAAAACCAGATCTCATCCGGAGATAGTGTCTTGATATGTGCTGCCATTGCTTCTGTCGCAACGATGTTTCCGTGCAGGTCTCCGAGAAAAATGATTCTGCTCATGCTTCTTCTCCTTGATGTCCAGGCTATACGGCAAGTGCCTCCACCCGAAGGCAGAGGCACCTGTCCTTACCTGATTATGATAATACAAATGCTGTAAGAAGTGAAATTCTGTATCGGATCCTTTTACGAAGACACTCTGTCGTATTTGCGGATCAGCAGCACATCGGCCACAAGCAGAAGAACCGGTGCGGATAACATAAGCGGCAGGTTATTATATGAATCTCCGTATGCAATCGCGGCGACGGAAGTGAAGAGGATAATGACCGTAGCTATAACGATACACAAAGCACAAAGAGGTGTGCTTAAGTATTTCTGAAGCTTTCCGATCAGGGCCAGCAGGAATGCCAGACCCAGCCAGACCACCATTATCAGCAAGAAGTAGAAAGCAAATCCACCGAACTTGACTGGTTCGTAGGATCGGATCAATCTCACCTGCGAATCCTTCCACTCCGACTGGTAGGAGCCTATAATTTCGTAGAAACCGCCATTTCTGAAGACTATACCGCTTTCCGTTAAAGCCGTCTGGCCCGTGAACAGGACAAATGCTAATACCATAATGAGCATGCTGGAGACGAACTTCACCACAAAGAGTACGGATTTCTTACAGGGAACTCCGAACGTCATCTCTGCCTGTGTTCCAAAGAAGGTCTTGATCAGATTTCCTATATTCAAAACGACCAGGAAGGCCATCAGTATAAAGGCTGCAAAGCTCATGCCTACTTTCAGCTCATACAGACTTATACCATTTTCCATTTCATTAATGAAATCCGACTCGTCTGCCGTCATATCGCTAAAGGGATCCTCTGAATACTCACTGGTCACATATTTGTCGATGATCTTATCGTATTTGACCCATCTGCTCTGCATGTAGATCGACGGGATCATCAGCAGAAGCGGGACGATAATGCCGATGACAAGGAGTCTTTTGAGCTCATCACCAAATGCGGAAAGACCCATTTTCAGATTATTCGGTGCCTTATACTCGGCCATATCACTCATTTTCACTGCCTCCTTCCACAAAACGGAATTCTTCCTTGAATATGTCATTAATGGTCATCCCGTACTTCGAACGCAGTTCATCCGCTTCTCCCTGAAGATGGACTTTTCCGTTCTTCAGCATAACTACTTCGTCGAGAATCAATTCGATGTCCAGGACAACATGCGTGCTGATGATGACCGTGTTATCTTCGCCAAAAGAACCGAGGATCGTCTGTACGATAAAATCTCTTGTGGCCGGATCGACCGCCGCCAGAGGCTCATCAAGAAGGAAGAGCTTCGCTTTTCTGCTTAGGAAAAGGATCAGCTGGACCTGCTCCTTCTGTCCCTTCGAGAGTGAAGCCAGCCGCTGATTCGGCTTGAACTTCAGGCGCTTCATGAGAGAAAGTGCTTTTTCCTCTTCAAAATCCGGGAAGTATTTCTTCATGTGCTTCATGGCGCCGCGGATCGAATGGAATCCGCCCAGAACATAGTGGTCAGGAAGGAAACTTACATAGCTGTTCGTCACTTCTGACGGTTCCAGTCCGTCGATCAGGATCTCTCCGTCATTCTTGGTCAGAAGGCCCATCAGGAGGCGGAATAGTGTCGTCTTTCCTTCTCCGTTCGGTGCGAGGAGACCGACGATCTTCCCGGTTCCGATCGTCAGATCGAGCCCGTCTAAGACCTTCTTCTTCCCGTAGGTACGGGTCAGGTTGCTAATCTTGAGCAGATCATTCATTTCTTTTCACCTCCAATATCCTGAATCAGGGAAACCGCATCTTCCTGCGATATTCCGAGTTTCTTCATCTCCTGCAGGAATTCTTCTGCTGCGGCCGCAGCATATTCCCGCCTGATCTTCTTCAGCAATTCTTCGTCCGTGGTCACGACACGTCCGCTGGTACGGTTCGTGATGGCAAGTCCTGTATCTTCCAGTTGTGCCATCGCTCTCTGCATAGTGTTCGGATTCACTCCTGCTTCCTCTGCCATCTCGCGGACAGACGGGAGTTTTCCTCCCTTGGGGTAGGTTCCGTTTAAGATGCGGATCACGATCATGTCGTAGATCTGCTGGAAGATCGGCCGGTTCTCTTTAAATGCCCACGGCATATACACACCTCCCTGCTTTCTTATTTTATGGGAAGCTGTCCTTCCCGATAGCAAACTGTACTACTTGATTAATACAGTAATACGGTCAGGCATGATTGTCAACACCTTTTTCAAAAAAGAAAACAATAAAAGACCTGCTCTCTTGAGCAGGTCTTTTCGGTTTTTTGGATTAATTGTCAGGATCACATGGAACCCGGCTTGTATGTAGGAACGATCTCCTGAACGTACTTCTTGATGTTCTCGTCGTCTTCCTGGCTGTCGAGGTCGAGTTCTTCGATCTTCTTCTTCAGCTTCTCATCATCCATCTCGATCGGCTGGCCGATGAAGATGAGTTTGTTATCTGTCGTCTGCATGCCTTCCTCATCCATGAGCTTCTCTTCGTAGAGTTTCTCACCCGGACGAAGTCCTGTGTAGACGATCTTGATATCGACATCCGGTGTCAGACCGGACAGCTTGATCAGGTTTCTGGCCATATCGTCGATCTTGACCGGATCGCCCATGTCGAGAACGAAGATCTCACCGCCCTTCGCATACTGGGAAGCCTGAAGTACCAGGGATACTGCCTCCGGGATCGTCATGAAGTAACGGATGATGTCCTTATGTGTAACAGTGACCGGACCGCCCTCTTCGATCTGCTTTCTGAAGAGCGGGATAACGGAACCGTTCGAGCCGAGAACGTTACCGAAACGGACCGCAACGAACTTCGTATTTGTCTCCGAACGGTTCATCATCTGGATGACCATCTCGCAGATACGCTTGGAAGCGCCCATGAGGTTCGTCGGGTTAACGGCCTTATCGGTAGAGATCAGTACGAAGGTCTCAACACCGGCCTTGGCAGCAGCAACTGCCGTCTTATATGTACCCATGACGTTGTTCTTAATAGCTTCGTTCGGGCTGTCTTCCATGAGCGGAACGTGCTTATGGGCAGCGGCATGGAATACGATGTTCGGCTTATACTTCTGCATGACGCTCTCGATACGGTGTGTATTACGTACCGAACCGATCAGTGTGACGAGATTCAGCTTGTTGTGATACTTACGGACGAGCTCCTGCTGGATATCGTAAGCACCGTTCTCATAGATATCGAAGATGATCAGCTGCTTCGGCTGATGTGCCGCGATCTGACGGCAGAGCTCGGAACCGATGGATCCGCCGCCGCCGGTAACCAGGATCGTCTTGCCCTGGAGCATCGCGAATACTTCGTCGTTATTGATCTCGATCGGGTCTCTGCCCAGAAGGTCGGTAAGTTCTACGTCCTTAAGACGGCTGACGCTTACTTCACCGTTAGCCAGCTGATATACACCCGGAAGGACACGAACCTTCGCGCCGGTCTCTTTACAGATGCTCAGGATGTTCTTTCTGTCTCTCGGAGATGCTGTCGGCATCGCGAAAATGATGGAACCGATGTCATACTCGGCTGCCTTCTCTACGATGACATCACGGCCACCAACGATCGGAATGCCATAGAGCTCACGGCCGATCTTCGCCGGGTTATCGTCGATGATGCAGACCGGACGCTGGTGCTGGTGAGTATCGCTCTTGAGCTCACGGATCAGGACAGATCCTGCGGAACCACCACCGATGATCATGACATTCTCGATGTTACCTGCACGGTACTCGTTGCTCTTGCTGTACTGGCTTCTGATATAACGGAGCAGACGATACGAGAAACGTACCATTACGTGAAGAACGAACGCGATGAAGACACCGAAGAAATAGAAAGATCTCGGCATGTCGATCTTCAGCAGGAACTTCGAAAGGATATAGCAGAGTGTGATGACGGCATACGCCTTGATCATCGTAAATGTCTCATCGATACTTACATAGGACCAGATGCTGTGGTACAGCTTAAATGCCAGGAACACCGCGATCGTGATCGCGCTCCACAGCGGAATGATCTTCAGATAAGTGGTGAAATACTCGTTCGGAATACTCCGGAAGTGCATATCGAATCGGAGCAACAATGCAGCAAAGAATGAGAATATGACTACCAGAATATCGGCAATAATAACTACGATTGAGTGGGTGACCCACTGCATATCTACCTTTTTCTTTGACTTTTCAGACTTGTTTTTTTCCATGTATCCCTCAAACACTCAGTTAAGTATCTAATACATATTAAATTGATAATACCATAAAACTAGCGTGCTTTCGAGATATTAATACACATTCCGAACTGTGTCAACTCCAAAAGTCAGATATCAAATTATTCCGACCGGATCACTCTGTCTTTTGCTCCGCAGATTCTTTTTTCGGAGGGAAAGTCAGCGTGATCGTCGTTCCCTTTCCGGGCTCACTGTCGAGCTTGACTTTAGCTCCGTGATGCTGCGCGCCGTGCTTAACGATCGACAGTCCGAGACCCGTGCCTCCAATCTCCTTCGAGTGGCTCTTATCTACCCGGTAGAATCTCTCGAAGACTCTGTTCTGGTGCTTCTGTGCAATACCGATGCCGGTATCCTTGACCGAAAGAGTGATCTCCCCGGTCTCGAGTGTGGATACGTCCACATCTACTCTTCCTCCCGGAGTATTGTATTTGATCGCGTTATCGCAGAGATTGTAGACCATCTCGTTAAGAAGGGCATACACACCGGAAACCTGTGCGGATTTTCCGGACAGGCTCAGCTTGATCCCCTGCTTATTGGCAACCGGCCGCAGAGCATCGAGGACTTCCGCGGAAAGATCGTAGATATCCACAACTTCGAACGGCGGCTCTTCTGTGTTTTCATCGAGTCGGGAAAGCTTGATGATGTCTTCGATCAGAGCGATCAGACGCTGGGATTCCTTATAGATATCCTGAGAGAATTCCTGGACTTTATCCTGCGAGACATTCCCCTGGGACATCAGTTCCGCGAATCCGGAGATCGATGTCAGAGGAGTCTTCAGCTCGTGGGAAACATTTGCAGAGAATTCACGGCGCATCTGTTCTCTCGACGCGACCTCCTCCTGGATCGTCATCTTCTGCTCCTGGATCTTCTCGATAAGAGGCGTCAGCTCCGGATACTTGTTGATCTCCGGATGGTCAATATCAAGCGCATTGATCGGGTTAACGATCTGCTTGGCGATACGGAAAGAGAGTACGCCCGAGATCACCACAACCAGGATCAGGACCCACAGGATCGGTCTTATGGCCACGATCGCTTCGTTGATGGCACTGACCGGGCGGCTCAGGCGGAGTATGGTTCCGTCTTCGCACTTTTTCGCATAGTACATCGTGGTTTTCCCGGAGTTTTCGGATTTACGGATGCTTTTTCCTTCTCCTGTCTCCAGTGCTTCGACTACTTCCGAGCTCTCTTTCTCATTGGCTAAAGGAAGCGTAAATGTATTGTCGTAGAGAACCTCACCATTCGCATCGATCCATGTGATGCGGTTCGTATCGTCCAGCTTCTCGAGATAGGAGGCACCGCCGGAAAGAAGTCCCTGCTCAGCATAGGCCGTTTCCTGTTGCAGCGCCGTGAAGGTCTCATCCTTCGTCTGCGTGTACTGGATCCCGAAGAACAGCAGCGCACAGAGCGCGAGAACGGAGATACCGATCAGAAATGAATTGCGAAAGATGGTCTTAGTCATACATTATTCCTCCACCAGACGATAGCCTACTCCACGAACGGTTTGGATCAGATGTCCTGCGTCTCCGAGTTTGGCGCGGAGCGTACGGATATGGACATCAAGGGTTCTGTTTTCTCTCTCGGCACCAAGTCCCCAGACACGGTCGAGAAGCACTTCTCTGGTCATGACAATGCCCGGATTTTCGGCAAGCAGACACAGGAGTGTGAATTCTTTATATGTCAGGGAGACTTTCTCTCCATTCACGGAAGCCTCGCGTTTGTCCGGGCAGATATAGAGAGGCCCGACCGAATACTCCGAGAGTGTCTGTCCTCTGGCGTTCCTTCGGAGGACCGCTCTGACTCTCGCGGTCAGTTCCATGATGCCGAACGGTTTGGAGATATAGTCATCCGCGCCTGCGTCGAGACCGACGACACGGTCATACTCAGTATTCTTAGCGGTCAGCATGATGACGGGAATATCTTTGGTAAGCGCATCCCTGCGGATGCGTTTCAGGATCGAGATGCCGTCTTCGCCCGGAAGCATGATGTCCAGAAGGATCAGTTCCGGGAGCTGTTTCTCCATGGCGGACCAGAAAAGCTCATGCGCCTCAAAGCCCTCTGCTTCATAGCCCTGACTGTTCAAGGCATAGATCACGAGCTTGCGAATGCTTTCATCGTCTTCCAGAAGATAGATCAACTCTCTCACCTCTGCTAAATCTTAACATATTTGGCTTTCTCCGCGAAAAGCACTCGTCCTGATTTAACCTACATTTAACATTGGAGTGGCATCGCATTTAACATAACCATTATACATTGATTATGAGAAAGAGGGTGAACTGATGTCAGTATCTGAGGTAGCAAGTTTATTTACGGGCGTCGCGTTATTCCTGTTCGGTATGTCACTGATGGGTGACGGTCT
>DBYF01000025.1:0-6480 GCA_002310155.1 Mageeibacillus sp. UBA1193
GCCGGCTGGCATCATTTCATTTTTCTCTCAAAGAAAAGCACCAGTTTGGTAGGCACGATCTTCGATGTGAGGTGAAGTGCTTTTTGACCAGCGCCATAGACACGGAGGGCCTTTCCTTTCTTCGCAGCCTTGATGGAGGCGGGGATGAGCTTGTCCGTCGTGGTGACGAACTTTGCCTTAAATCCCGTAAAGGAAGCGTTCGGGTCATTCTTACTGGTCTTGATGAAGTCGGTGTCCACAGGACCCGGGCAGACGCAGGTAACGGAGATCTTCTTATCCCTGAGCTCCTCGGCGAGGGCACGCGAGAAAGAGATCACGTAGGATTTGGATGCGGCATACACTGCGAAGTTCGGCTGCGGAAGGAATCCGGCCGAGGACGCGATGTTGATGATGCTCGCGGATCTTTTACTGTCGTGACCGGTCATGTATGGCAGGCATACGTTCGTCACGGCAGATAAGGCCTCACAGTTGAGCGAGATGGCCATATGGGTATCTTTTACCGTCTGATCGGCAAAAGCACCGTTCCTGCCCATTCCTGCGCAGTTGATGAGCATGCGCACAGCGGGCTTCTCTTCAGAGAGAAGAGAGGACAGTGCTTCGATCGATTCAGGAAGTGTGATGTCCAAGGGAATCACGCGGGTGCGCTTTCCACCCAGCGAATCGGAGATGGCATTGAGTTTGTCGGAAGAACGTGCGATCATCCAGATCTCGTCATACGGGGCGCCGATCCTGACGTCATTTTCGGAGAAAAGACGGGAGACGAATTCTTTACCCATTCCGGACGAAGCTCCGGTGATCACGGCGATGTTCATAGGAATACCTCCTTATGATGCTGCGGCCTGGTCGTTCTTCTTAGATAAAAAGTAATCTTCGATGGCGTCATCCAGCGGAATGGCTGACTTTTTCAGGTTTTCGTCGTCCTTAAAGAATTCACGGTCATGCGGGTTCGTAATGAATCCTACCTCAACAAGTACGCCTACGAGAGCCTGCTCACGGATAACTGCGAACGCGCTCGGCAGGTGGGACTGTTCCTTGCTGTAGGAGACCATGTCCGGGAAATACTCAACATAGTGATCGTAGATCATCTGTGAGAAAAGTGCATTATCTTCATTGTGTCTTCCGAAATATGCGTCGTGCTTCGGCTCGCCGCCTTCGTCATGGGAAGGGCTGCTGATGTACTTGTCATCTGCGTAGTGGACGGCTGCACCGTGCTTGATCTCATACTCTGCCGGGTCTCCGGTGGAATTGATGTGGATGGAGACGAATACGACGTCTGTCAGCTGGGCTTCCAAATCCATGAGGAGCTTTAAGTCATCGCTTGCGCCGAATCCGGCCATGAAACCCATGCCGTTCTGGGAGAACTTCTGCCACTCATTGATCTCTTTGATCTTTTCGCACTTTGCGCGGAGATCTGCTTCTTTCTCAGCGGAGAAGGGGAGAATTCCTCTTTCTTTCGCGATATCCATGCATATCAGATGTACTTCTGCCATGCGGTAATAGATACCGACTGTATCGTCTGTCCTACGTGTGACATAGACCTTCGCGCCACGGGCGGTCAGATCTTCTTCCATCGCGTTGACGATCTTTAAGGTGATATCTTTTTCTTCGATCTCGGAATTGTTCAGAGGCCAGCCACAACCAGTGTCCTCGCCACTGTGTCCGGGGTCGAGAATGACAGTATAACCGGAAAGAGGAGCGGTAGGTTCTGTGACTTCAGGGGTAGTATCGGTGACTTCCGAGGCGGAGGACTGCTGACTCTCGAATGTGACGGAACTCAGCGAAGTTCTCTCCGTCTTGGAAGATTTAGATTTAAAGAGCCCCGAGCGGCTGAGAAGAAACACACCGCCACCAAGAACGAAGATCATGCTGAATACGATAATGCACTTCGCAATGAAGATTCGACGGGCAATCTCGGCTTTCTTTCGAGAAGGGCGCTGGGTTTGGGAATAGGTTCGGGTTGGATTGGTTTTGGGCGCGCCCCGATTTGGTCTCGATTTTTGTTGGTTGTTACTCATGACATTCCTCTCATTTACGTGCATCTTTAGTATAAGCCTTTTAAGAATTTTGTAAATTACAAATTCGACATTTTCGGGCAAAGCACGACGAAAGGAGTCGTATTTCTACGGTTTTTTCATCACATTGTCAAAGAACTTTAGATACCCTTCTGGATGAAGTACATCTTCGATCCGTCACAGATAGAAGCGGCAATGGTATCGATCGTCTGATCCTGCTGGAGCATCGCACGGTCATTGTCGTCGGAGAGGAAGGCGACCTCGATCAGGACGCCGGTCAGACCATGCTCTCGAAGTACTGCATAGTTGTCGGCGTTGACCGGATGACCGTTGGTCTCAAATTCCGGAATATTGCCTACGATGTTATCGTACATGCAGCATGCCAGGAGGTTGTTATCTTCGTTATGTCTTCCGTAGTACTCGTTACGGATCGGGAAATCCGAACGCTGGAACTCAGAGTTCTCACGCATCTGACGGCGCTCACTCTCGATGACGGAATCATCGGTGACATAGTAGATCTGGTTACCATGCTGGGAACGGCTCTCACTGGAGTTCAGATGGATCGACAGGAAAAGCACTTTCTCGAGCTTGTATTCCATCTCGAAGAGGTCATTTAAGTCCTCGCCGACGCCGGAGCCGACCATGATGCCCATACCGCCGGATACAACAGTATCTTCGTTAATGTCGATGCTCTGCTGGAGAAGGGAGCGGAGCTCGTTGGCACGTGCCTTCGAGAACGGAAGCTTGCCTTCCTTTTCAGCGATGTCCAGGCAGATCAGGTGTGTCTGAGCCAGACGGTTATAGAGGGAGACCCAGCTGTTGTCGGTACGTGTCATGTAGACGGTCGCGCCTCTGGCCTCGAGCTCGCTCTTGACGCGCTTGGCGATGCGGAGAGTAAAGTCACACTCGTTATATTCCGGAGCATTGAAGGGGAAGACACAGCCTGTGTCACGTCCGCCGTGACCCGGATCGAGGATGATCGTATAACCGGTCAGGTCGCTGTCGGACTTAGAGGTCTTCTTATACTCGCTCTTGCGCTCTGTCTGATTGGGGGAAGTCATCGGCTGTCCGTCATCCTCCCAGTCTTCCCAGTCTTCCCAGTCTTCCCAGTCATCTTCAAAATCTTTCTCCCAGTCTTCACCATCGATGTAAGCATCACCGAAATCATCAGGAAGGATGAGACCATCGTCATAGTCATCGTACGGCTGCTTGTCGCCCCGGGTCTCGATTGTTTTTCCGGAAGATCCGGTGGAGTTATAGAACTTGCCTTTTCCCTTGTTCGAGGAACGGGAAGAGGAAGTCAGGCGGGAGTTGGTGGTATTGTTTCCGTGCTTATTCAGGATGATGAGGCTTCCGCCGAGCGCGCCCAGCGCGACTACGAATACCAGGCAGGTGATCAGGATGCGCCTAGCCAGACCGGAATCTTTCTTTGCCGGTGCTTTTTGAGAAGAAGTCTTCTTAGTAGCGGTATTTTTCTTGGTCGGAGCCGCAGAAGGCTCGCCCCCGTAGGCTTCTTCGAAATCCGCCAGAGGGGAATGATGATTATGTTTCATATATACATCCTTTCTCGGTTAAAGAATCAATGCAGTTTGGAGAAGATCTCTCCGAGTCCTTCGTGGAAAACGATCTCGGCGTAGCGGTCCTGCGCGGTCTCGTCCCGGTTCATGATGATCAGGTGTTTTCCCCGGAAATAGCTCGTCAGTGAGGCGGCAGGATACACTGTCAGTGAAGTTCCGCCGATGATGAATACGTCCGCCTTCGCGAGTGCGTTTATGGAGTTCTCCCAGGCTTCATGCGGGAGGGACTCTTCGTAGAGAGTAACGTCCGGGCGGAGCATGCCTCCGCAGGAACAGTGCGGGACCGGTTCCTCCGAAGTGAAGAGGATGTCAGCCGGATGTTCCTTGTGGCAGCGGTCACAGTAGACGCGCTGTGTCGTTCCGTGGACCTCGTATACTTTCTTGGATCCTGCCTTCTGGTGGAGTCCGTCGATGTTCTGTGTGATCACGCAGGTGAGCTTGCCGGCTTTCTCCATCTCCGCGAGCCTGATGTGTGTGATGTTCGGCTCGATGGTACGGCAGTCCATCTTCTGGCGGTAATACTCGAAGAATACTTTCGGCTGGTCATAGAGGCAGCTGTGACTGAGAAGGTATTCCGGCGGATACTTGTCGAACTGCACGTCGTGCTGGTTGTAAAGACCGTCTTTGCTTCGGAAATCCGGGATGCCACTCTCTGTGGAGACGCCTGCGCCGCCGAAAAAGACTACGGATCTTGCTTCATCCAGTATGCCCTGGAGCTTCTTGAGTCTTTCTTCAAAAGATTCCATGCTCATGACCTCACCCTTTCTTCGTTATGAGTCCATTGTAGCACAGTGATATAGGGAAAGTGTGACGGATTGTTCACGCCAAAGGGCAGAAAAATAACGGATATCTCACATTGAGATATCCGTTTCCCGAGAATTGATCTCTAGTTGGAGCCTTTAACCAGGATCGAACTGGTGACCTCATCCTTACCATGGATGCGCTCTACCTACTGAGCTATAAAGGCAGATACGTACTTAAAGCACGTCATACAGTTTGCCATCTATAAAGCAAAAAGTCAAGATTCAAAAGCACTTCTCCTCGCGGTTTTGTTGTCAGTAGAAGTGCTTTCCGGAAAGAAATAGAAAAGACTGCCTCATTTGAGACAGCCTCGCTTTTCAGATGGAGCGGATAAAGGGAGTCGAACCCTCCTGTTCAGCTTGGGAAGCTGACGTTCTACCGATGAACTATACCCGCGTATAAGCCCTGTATACATAGCGATTTTGCCATGAACGGGTGAATATGTCAAACCGCCGGAAAGGAGTTATTGTAATTACATCTGGCATTCATAATTCTGAAATATCTGGAAGGTAAACTATAATAGTGATATTAAAGTGGGGCAGCAGGTGTCCGTATAAGGAGGGCGAAAATGAGAAAGCATTTATACCGCGTCATAATTCTTACTGTCTGTGTTCTTTTCGTCTGTTCTGCCTGCCATGCACCAACGAAGACGAAAACAACCCAGCCGACAACTAAGGTCAGTCTGGAGATCGTGTATAAGAGAAACCAGATGTGCTATGCCATCAAGACTGAGGGCACGGATACATCCCTTTATACTTTTAATGCGGCGGCGCAGCCGATCTTTGATCTGGAAGGGAAGTCCGCGACTGCGGCAGATCTTCTTCCGGGTATGCTTGTTTCTGTCGACTACGACGGATATATCCTTGAAACCTATCCCGCGCAGTTCTCCGGTGTATCCGGTATCCGTGTGACCGGCATGCACGCGAACAGCGTAGAGTTCATGTCATCCCTGATCTCAGGCATGTTCCCGTCGGCGACTCCGGATGAGGTCGAGAGATGGGAGATCGCTTTTAAGGGGGAGAGATTCCTCTCCGACAAGGAAGAGCGGGCGCTGGAATACATGATGTCGGAAGAGTGGGTCGGATCCCAGGTCGTAGTAAACCCGCAAGAGTCCTTCACGAAGAAGACAGGACATATCGTGATCACGACCGAAAAGGCCGGAGATGAATCCGTGACCCTTACGATCAATGCAGACAGCGGAGCGGCCGGCTCCCGACCGACAGAGAGAAAGATGACCGTCTCGATCAAGGACGGTAAGTGGTCGATGTAAGAGTCTTTCAGAACGAATCAGTACAGATACTTACTCTATATAGATTCAGACATAAAAAAGGCTGCCTCCGAAGAGACAGCCTCTTTTTTATCTCATGCTTTGAACCTTAAGCGTTAAGACGAGCCTCAAGAGCGTCGAGCTCAGCGAAGAGTTCCTTCGGCATCTTCGGACCATAGGACTCGAAGTGTGCACGGATGGACTTAGCTTCTGCCTTCCACTCATCCTTGTTGACTGTGAGCAGCTCTTCCATGTCAGCGTCTGTTACGCTGTCAAGGCCGGAACGGTCGATAGCATCAACTGTCGGGAGGTATCCGATCGGAGTCTCAACAGCCTTGCCCTCGCCGGAGCAGCGCTCAACGATCCACTTAAGAACACGGCTGTTATCGCCGTAGCCAGGCCACAGCCACTTGCCGTCTTCGGACTTTCTGAACCAGTTAACATAGAAGATCTTCGGCAGCTTGTCAGCGTCGGTAGCCTTACCGATGTCGAGCCAGTGCTGGAGATAATCACCTACGTGATAACCGATGAACGGGAGCATAGCGAACGGATCACGACGAACCTGTCCTACCTTATCGGAGATAACAGCAGCTGTGATCTCGGAACCCATGATAGCACCCATGAAGATACCGTGGTTCCAGTTGAAGCTCTGGTGAACGAGCGGGATAGTTGTCTTACGACGGCCACCAACGAGGATAGCGTCAACAGCAACACCGTTCGGATCTTCCCAATCCGGAGCGATAACCGGGCACTGCTTAGCCGGAGCTGTGAAACGAGCGTTCTTATGAGCAGCAACTTCGCCGGAATCCGGTGTCCAGTCCTT
>DBYF01000025.1:6559-44019 GCA_002310155.1 Mageeibacillus sp. UBA1193
GTGTTCTCTCTGCAGGAGAGCATAGCGTTCGGGTTGGACTCCATGGATGTTCCCGGAGCAACACCGAAGAAACCAGCTTCCGGATTGAGAGCGTGGAGACGTCCGTCAGCGCCGAACTTCATCCAAGCGATATCGTCGCCGAGGGTCTGAACCTTCCAGCCCGGGATCGTCGGAACGAGCATTGCCAGGTTGGTCTTACCGCAAGCGGACGGGAAAGCGCCGCAGATGTGCTTAACGTTGCCGTTCGGATCTGTGAGCTTGAGGATGAGCATGTGCTCAGCCAGCCAGCCCTCTTCACGAGCGAGAACGGAAGCGATACGGAGAGCGAAGCACTTCTTACCGAGGAGAGCGTTTCCGCCGTAACCGGAACCATAGGACCAGATCAGCTTCTCTTCCGGGAAGTGAGCGATGTACTTCTTATCCATCGGAGCGCACGGCCATGTGGTTGTGTCCTTAGCGCCATTCTCCAGCGGAGCTCCAACGGAGTGGATGCACGGGATGAACTCGCCATCAGCACCGAGCTGATCGAGAACAGCCTTACCTGTTCTGGTCATGATCATCATGTTGACAACTACGTATGCACTATCTGTGATCTCGATACCGATCTTGGAGATCGGAGAACCTACAGGACCCATGGAGAACGGGATAACGTACATTGTACGGCCGTGCATGCAGCCTGTGGAGAGTTCTGTGAGTGTCTTCTTCAGTTCAACAGGATCGATCCAGTTGTTCGTCGGGCCGGCATCATCTTCGCTCTTGGAAGCGATGTAGGTACGGCCTTCAACACGGGCAACGTCAGACGGATCGGATCTGAAAAGATAGCAACCCGGATGTTTTGCCTCATTAAGTTTTGTTGCCATGCCGCTGGCTACCATTGCGTCGAGCAGTTCCTGCTTCTCAGCTTCAGTACCTTCAATCCAGCGGATCGCGTCAGGCTGAGTCATCTTTGCGATTTCGTCAACCCAGTTCTGCAGTTTAACATTAGTTGTCATATGCATTACTCCTTCCGTTTTTTAATCCTTATTTTCGGTATGCCGGGGGGCATACTTTGGATTAGATTGGGCTTGATCGTGTTAGCGTAGGGTAACTACCCTTACTCAAAACCGCGATCACTGTAAATAGTAGCATAAAAACCAGTGAAATACAACTGTAATAATGCCCGAAAATGCCCAATTTCAAACGATTTTCATTTGTGGAAGGGAAGGCGGAAACCGCAAGGAAAATTGATGTCAGATGAGGGTCAGAAAAAGTGCTTTTCGGGCATAAAAACACCCCGGTGAGAAAGGAGAAACACCGGGGTGAAAAAGAAAGGAAAAAGAAACTGAAGAAATATTAGTCTTTAGCTACTGAAGCGGAGAAGTTGTACTGCTTAACGACTTCTTCGTTCTCATAGATCTTGGTCTGCCACTTGTTAGCTGTCTGCAGAACCATGGTGTACGGATTCTCCTTACCGTCTACCAGTTCCATATCGCCCTGATAGCTGATCGCCTGTGCTTCGTCGTCAGACAGGAGCATGTACTGGGAAACCAGGAAGAGAGATCTTACACCTACACTCATGTGAACGAGCTTCGGGTTGATTGTATATGTCGGAGCTACGGAGAGGGAACGTCCACCGAAGGACAGACCCAGTGTAGAAGTAGTTGTCTTCTCCTCGAGGAGGAAGAGAGGCTTGCCTTCAACACCAACCTTACCTACATCGTGGAACAGAGCCATGATGATCGCGGACTCGTCGTCGAGCTGCGGCATCAGGGTATCCTTAATACGGAGGAGCTGCTTCGCTACACCAACAGAATGGATGAGAAGTCCTTTTTCAAATGCGAGAGGTCCCTCGAGCTCAGCCGGAGCTGTCAGCCAGGAAGTACGGTTCTCGAGGAAATCGATGAAGTGATCGAACTCGGTCTTTCTCTTGATGATCTTCGACTTAAGGTCAGCATAAAGCTCATCAACATTATCCTTTGTGACCATGATCATCGGCATGATCGCTCCAACTACGTTTCCTTTTGCGACTACGCCGCTACCGGAAGAAGATGAAGTTGTGGGAACACCCTGTACGTTTCCCTGACCGTCTGTAAAATCATACTTACACTTAGGACATCTGATCGCCTGATTCGCAATCGTCATACCACAATCTGGACACTTTTTCATATGAACCTCCTTTGATGCGGACCCCTTATTTGTATAGGATTCACATCCTTCACATATCCTTTCGGGATGTTTATGTGACTATTCTACAACGGAATCTATCATCAGACAACCTCAAACAGATTTGAAAAACGCAAAAAGAGGCCATCGAAACGCAAATTTAACAAGTTGTTCATTTTTTCTTGGACTTCGGCGGATGGTTGACTTTGTAATGACGGCGCATGCCCCGGAAGAAGGTTCCGAAGTGGAACTGTTTCGGGAAATACTGCATGCGGTTATAGAGGTGCGCGGTCAGCACCATCTCAAGTTCCTGCGGGTTTACCTGACGGTTCTGGTTCATCATAAAGTCCGTAGTACCAGGGGCTTCAAAGTAGAAACGGTAGTTCGCGCCGTAAGCGTCGCCGAGTCCCAGAAGGTGACCGAACTCGTGCGAGCACTCCTGCTGGAATGCGTGACGGTCACTGTTCTGTCGGATACTTGCGATGCCCGGGTGCTTTCTTGACCAGTTGAGTGTGAATGCTTCCGGCTGGAATGACTTGAAGAATCCCCATCCCCAGCGCCAGATCGGACTTGTTACGTTGCCCGCCCGGTTCTCGGAATAGGACATTTTGACCCTGATAAATCTCTGCTTGGGGTAATCGTTTACGGCCTGAGGTGTCTGGTAGCGGATGAACTCCAGGGTGACACGAGCGGAGGACGGATCCGGCTGCATATCCTCGTCGAGAGGGTTATTGTCCTGCGTCAGTACACGGTAGCTCGCGTGGGCGCGCGCCAGCTCGTAGCCGTCATCCTCGAGCCACGACATGTGGTACTTGCCCGACCAGTTCCTGCGGATACCTGCTTCTGCGACATCTGCGTAGGTGATATTGGTACCCGGATAGTAACGGAACATCTTGGAAGTATAGCGCACGAAGACACGGATACGCACGCTGTTTCCGTTAAGGATCAGCTGTATCGGCACCTTCTGGGGATTCGGATACGAAACCGGATATCTCCTGTCTAGTGTGCGGGAAAGTATGTCGCGCTTGGCGTTTGGATCATAGACATGCTTCATTTGTTCTCCCAATGGTCTAAAAAACCGGATTTTCCCTCATTCTAACAACAGAATACCACGAAATGCTTGAAAAGAGTATAATAGAGCCGATATACCGAAGTGAGGGAGAGTGGAAGATGAAGCTGGAAGGCAAGACTTTCAAGATGAATGTGGTCCTGCAGATGCATGTGGTCGAGCATAACCACGAGGGCGTTTCCTTTGTAAAAGAACTGGATGAGGCGCTTGTACAGCTCTGCCGTGAGATGAATGTGCCGTTCCCGCTGTGGCTTTCCAAGAACACCAGAGAATTCGCCCAGTTCCACCAGACGACCTTCTTCGAGGATCAGTTTTCCGACAACAAGGTTACGTTTGACCGGTTCATGATCAAGTTGATCGGATGAGTGCTTTTCGATAAGGAGAATAATATGCGCATCGATAAATATCTGAAGGTTTCCCGTGTAGTAAAGAGAAGGACTGTAGCAAATGAGGTCTGCTCCGCCGGACGTGTCATGATCAACGATAAGGTCGTAAAGCCCGGCGCGGAGGTAAAGACCGGCGACATCGTCACGATCCGTTTCGGTAACGGGGAGACGAGATTCCGCGTCCTCGCGATCAAGGAGACCGTCAGAAAAGAAGAGGCTTCCGAGATGTACGAGCTTCTCGAGGGAAAAGAACTGGAGTAACTTACAATTCCGTTACAAATGTCCCTCCATGTGATACAAGCGCACCTTTTTGTGAGATAAATAGTTTATGAAATTATCCGCATTTTAAGAAAGGGCGCTATGAAACACAAACAGAAAAAATCTCCGGTATGGAAAGTCATAGTCTTTGTGTTCTTCGTGATCGTTTTCGCGATGGTCCTTGTGCGCCTGAACAGAGACCGCGAAGTGCGCGCCCGTGTTGAGAAGAGATCCCGTGAGCTCGATATCGCGGCAGCACAGGCAAGCGCGGAGTACGCGGATGCGGTCGACCGCTCCCGTAAGGCCGGTTCGGATGACTATGTGGAGGAGATTGCGAGAGAATCGCTGGGTATGGTCATGCCGGGCGAGACGGTATTCCGTACAGAAGAAAAATAAGCTCCTAGTGCTTTTGGAATAGAATAATCACGAACGAAAAAGACTGCCTCCATCGGAGACAGTCTCTTTGTTTTATCGAAAGATTATATGGATCAGAACTCGTGACGCGCCTGCATCGCCTTCGAGAGCGTCACATCGTCCGCATACTCGAGGTCCGAGCCCATCGGGAGACCGCTCGCGATACGGGTGACCTTGATGCCGGAGGGCTTGATGAGACGACCGAGATACATGGCAGTCGCTTCTCCCTCTGCGGTCTGATTCGTCGCGATGATGACTTCCTTCGTCTCGGGATTGGTGCGGAGACGCTCGATGAGTTCCCTGATCTTGATCTCGTCCAGACCTACGTTGTTGAGCGGGGAGTACACGCCGTGAAGGACGTGATAGAGCCCGTTATAGTCGCGCATGCGCTCCATCGTGGAAACGTCTCTGGGATTCTCGACCACACAGATCGTGCTCCTGTCACGCTTCGGATTGGAGCAGATCGGACACGGATCCGAGTCGGTGAAATTCTGGCATACCGAGCAAAGACGGGTAGACGTCTTCGCTTCCATCAGGGCGTCTGAGATAGACTTCACATCTTCCTGCGGCATAGCAAGGATATGGAAAGCCAGACGCTGGGCAGACTTCGGCCCGATGCCCGGAAGTTTCCCGAGTTCAGAGATAAGTTTCGCTACGCTGGGCGAATATCTGGCCATAGATCAGTGACTTCCTCTATAGATCAGAACGGGAGCTTCGCTCCGCCTGTAGCCTTGGACATCTTCTCGGAAGAGATCTCTGCGAGCTTTCTTGCAGCCTCGTTGTAAGCCGCAATGATCATATCCTGAAGCATTTCAACATCTTCCGGATCTACCGCGGACGGATCGATCTCGAGAGACTTGATCTCGTGGGTACCGGAGATAACGATCTTAACGACTCCGCCACCTGCTGTTGCATCTACTTCCAGTGCATCGATCTCAGCCTTTGCGACCTCGATGTCACGCTGCATTTTCTGTGCCTGCTGCATCAGGGCGCCCATATTGCCGCCGCCCATGCCGAATCCACCACGAAAACCTTTTGCCATTTTACATTCCTCCTTAAATATCTAATGACATGAAACTACATATCTTTTACATGTGTCAACGGGATACCGTTTTCCTCGCTGACTTTTTCTACTGCTTTGACCCAGTCCGGCTGGCTGCTCTCGACAGCTCCCAAGGTGCCGTTCTTATCGAAATCCTGCGCGGTCGTGACCTTGGCATGGATCAGGGAAGGCTCATGCTTCTGGCAGATCGACAGGAGCTTGGTCATGATGATCGGGTTGCCACGGATATCGTCGATGCTCTGGGCGAAGCTGTCCGGCATGATGCACCATACCGTCTGGTCCTCCCAGGTGATCTTACAGTCGCACATATACATATATTCAAAAGTATAGTCTACCTTCAGATAATCCAGGAATTCAGTTCTGGCTGCGGAAAAAGCATCGCCGCCCTTATTATGGATCACCTTCTGAAGGTTGGAGACCGGGGCCTTCTTCGGCGCCGGTGCCGGTGCCGGGGTATCATCCGGCATCAGGATATTGTTCGGGATCTCAGGGACGCGCACATCCGGCTTTCTTGTTGCCTTCGCCAGATTGGTGGTTTGTCCCTCGTTTACATGCTCCGAGGAGAATGCCTTGTGAAGGTTCGGAGAAGTCGGCTGCGTATGGGCAAGCTCGGCTGCATCCGGTACAGGGATATCCTGCGGGATCTCTTCAGGAACATCTGCGTCTGAAGGCATCGGGATCTCCGGCGCTTCAACGGACATAAAGTCCATATCCGGTGCCGGCGGCGGTGCGCTCAGGTCATCGAGTACCGGCGGAGGTGCCACGACAGAAGGTGTTTCTGTCTTAGCAGGAGCCTCAGCCTTAGGTGCTTCTTCTACCGGCTTTGCTTCCGGCATCTTGGCGATGGCCGGAACCGGAGCTTCTTCCTTCGGCATCTTCGCGATCGCGGGGATCGGAGCATCCTCGTCAGGCATCTTCGATGTCGACGGGAAAAGCACTTCTTTCTTCGGTTCTTCGACAGGTTCTACTTTCGAAGAAGCGGAAACACCTGCTTCGAGACCTTCAGAGATGGCCTCGGTCGGAACTTCTTCCGGTTCCTCTTCAGTAGAAGAGGCAGGTTCAGAAGGTTCTGCGACCGGCGGTACGGCTGAAGTCTCAGGTGCCGGTGCAGCTACAGGCGCAGGGGCAGGAGCCGGCGCTGGCGCCGGAGCGGGTGCCGGAGTTGCTGACGGAGCAGCAGGTGCAGCCTGTGCGGGAACTGCGGATGCGACCGGAGGAACAATCGGCGGAGCAATCTTGTTTCCACGGGCGGCCAGGCGCAGCATCATGATCTCAAAGGATGTTCTCGGCGACGGAGACCACTTCAGTTCATTGGTCAGATCCGAAAGACGCGAGATAAAGAAAAGCAGCGTGGTCGAATCCGTGCGGGCGCCAAGTGCTTTCATAGCGGCGATCGCGGCAGATGTGGACTCGATCAGTGTCTGCGGTGCGGAAGAGATCTGGGTGACCAGGATATTCCTGAAATACTGGGCCAGATCGAGAGTAAAGCGGATCAGGTCACGGCCGTCCATCGCGAGTTCGCGGCAGAGGGGGAGAAGATCCGCGGCACGGCCCTCGAGGAGCGCCGTGGCGAATTTGTTCAGGAATGCTTCGTCGACGATACCGGTAATCCGGAGGATGTCGTCACGGGTGATGGTCGTGGCGCCGGAGGTCGTGCTGACCTGGTCGAGAAGCGAGACGGAATCACGGAGCGCGCCGTCACCGATGGTGGCGATAGCGGAAAGAGCGTCCGGTTCGATCGAGATATTCTGCTTGGCGGCGATGAAGGACAGGCGCTTGACGATACTCTCGTTGCTGATGCGGCGGAAATCGTAGCGCTGACAGCGGGAGAGGATCGTAGCGGGGATCCTGTGCGGCTCGGTCGTAGCAAGCAGGAAAACGGCGTGGGCCGGCGGTTCCTCGAGGGTCTTTAACAATGCGTTAAAAGCACCGGTCGAGAGCATGTGGACCTCGTCGATGATGTATACCTTATACTTGGCTTTTGCCGGCATGAACATGACTTCGTCACAGATCCGGCGGATGTTATCTACACTGTTGTTGGAAGCGGCGTCCATCTCGATGACATCGAGCAGAGATCCGTCGATGACGCCCTTACAGATCTCACATTCGTTGCACGGGTTCCCGTTGACCGGGTGAAGACAGTTGATCGCACGGGAGAAGACCTTCGCGATGGAGGTCTTACCTGTACCTCTGGTTCCGCAGAAAAGGTAGGCATGACCGATCTTGCCGAGGATCACGGACTGACGGAGTGCCGCCACCGCATGTTCCTGCTCGACGATATCGTCGAAGTTCATCGGCCGGTAGAGTCTGTAGAGTGCAACGTGTTCCATGGGACTCCTCCTTTGCGGAAAATGTTAGGATAAAAAATCGTCCCGGCTGGACTACAGTCGGGGCAAGCACCCTTGCGGCACATGCGAGTGACCGCTTACTGCTGCTTCCTTCCGGACCTGACAGGGTTCACAGGCTCGCATCGCACAAGACCCACCGCCAACTGTAGACCACCCGGGACGAAAATACGAAGAAATTATAACATAAAAAACTTATGCATGACAGTAGTTGATGAAATTATATACCAGGGCTCCCAGCGCTGCCTGGATCTCCTGAGCTTTCTCGGGAGTTTCAGCTTCTACGGTCACACAGACCACTACCGGTTCGGTTGCCAGGATGATCGCTACATCCGATTCGCTATGGAAGTCCGTGTTGCGTCCTGGACGGTGAAGGACCGTCGCGGAGGCAGGGATCTGACGGGTGATGCCGCAGTTCCTGTCTGTGCTTCCGAGAGCGTTGATCATGTTCTGGTACACCTCAGGATAGGACATGTAGCGCCAGTAGAGTTTCTCGGCAAATGTCGCCAGGTCATAAGCGGAAGAACGGTGCTTACCGGACTGCTGGACACCGGCATAATCGACGTAGTTCTGTACGGCGGTATAGTCGATGCAGGACGACATCTGTGTCATGCGCTCCAGCAGGGAAGCCTGAGCTTCTTCACCGTTAATGAGCATGTTCATGGCCGCGCTGTCTCCGTCACACAATACCATATAGGCCAGCTGCCACATATAGAACTGCTTTCCTTCCGGAACTTCGCTCAATTTTGTATAAGTGCTTTCCGGAAGACCGGATCTCTGGAATGGGATAGCGATATCCATGGACCTTGTTCCCGCAAGGACATCGTCATACATCAGCATCGTCAGCGGAAGATAGACCGCCGATCCGACGACGAAAGGCTGGGCTTCGTTGTAGCCGAACGCTTCGTTCGTATTGAGGTTGATGTAGTAGAAACCGATACGCGCGTCGCTGTTATCCTCGATGTATTTCTTGACCGAGTGCTTCAGGCTGGAATACGCCTGGTCGCGCTCAGAGTGTGTTACGGTCTGAAGCGGATATTTCTGTGGGAAAAGCACTGTTGGCTTGTCACTCCAGTCATCCGGGAGAAGGTTCACGGTGGTTTCCGAAGTAACTTCAGGATCCGAAGAGGTAGTCTCTCCTTCGGAAGCGGTTGTATCCCCGGTCTCTTCAGTGCCCGAAGGGTCAGGGGTAGTTTCTGTTTCCGGAGGAGTCGTTTCCGAAGTGGTAGAGGCAGGTTCTGTTTCTGAAGAAGTATCAGAAGACGGAGCCGTGCTCTCCTCGGACGGCGCAAGCGTCGTACTCGAGGAGTCGGAACTCGGGAACTCGGAGTCGATATCCTTTTTCAGGTTCAGGATGTACGTGAAGAAGATGGCGAAAAAAACCACCAGGATCACGGCGCCCGCAATGATGCTTCGGACGATCAGGCGGGTCCGCCGTATCTTCCGGGCTTCTCCGATGTAATTACTCTTCGGATTCTTCATAGAATATTAGAACAGTCCTTCGATCACGCCGTTGGCATCGATGTCGATATCCATAGCGGCAGGGTGCTTCGGGAGACCCGGCATGGTAACGATCGCACCGGTCAGGGCTACGAGGAAGCCAGCGCCTGCAGACAGCCAGATGTCACGGACGGTGAGAGTGAATCCTTCCGGACGGCCGAGCACTTTGAGGTTATCGGACAGGGAATACTGGGTCTTCGCGATACATACAGGAGTATTGCCGAAACCGGCCTTCGTGAAGTCTTCGATCTTCTTCATGGCTTCCGGCAGGATCTCTACGTTAGCGGCGCCATAGATGTTCTTGGCGATCGCTCCGATCTTCTTCTCGACCGGCATATCCAGATCGTACATGTAGTGCGGTCCGTCAGCAGGTGTATCGATAGCGGCAAGTACCTTATCAGCGAGTTCCTGTCCGCCGTCGCCGCCCTTGGCGAAGATCTGTGCAGGAGCGAATGTCGCGCCCTTTTCTTCGCAGAGACGGCGCAGTGTCTCGAGCTCTTCCTCGGTATCTGTGAGGAACTGGTTGCTGGCAACGACACACGGAATGCCGTAGCTCAGGATGTTCTCGATGTGCTTCGCAAGGTTCGGGAAACCTGCAGCAACTGCTTCTGCGTTCGGCTTGTTGAGTTCTTCCTTCGGGATGCCGGCATTGTACTTCAGGGAGCGTACGGTAGCAACGATGACTACTGCGTTCGGCCAGATGCCTGCGGTTCTGCACTTGATGTCGAGGAACTTCTCGGCACCGAGGTCAGCACCGAAGCCTGCCTCTGTAACGACGATATCTGCGAGCTTCAGAGCCATCTTTGTGGCGATGATGCTGTTGCAGCCGTGAGCGATATTGGCAAACGGTCCGCCGTGGATGAGTGCAGGAGTATGCTCGAGGGACTGAACGAGGTTCGGGCAGATCGCGTCTTTCAGAAGAACGCTCATCGCGCCCTCTGCCTTCAGAGCGGAAGCACGTACGATGTTGCCGTCCATATCATAAGCGATCGCGATGTTCGCGAGACGCTTCTTAAGATCTTCCATGTCGGAAGCGAGGCACAGGATCGCCATGATCTCAGATGCTGCTGTGATGGAGAATACTTCGTTTCTCGGAACACCGTTTACACCGCCGCCTACACCGAGGTTAAGGCTGCGAAGAGCACGGTCGTTCATGTCGAGACAGCGCTTCCAGAGGATGCGGTCCTTATCGAGGTTCAGCTCGTTGCCCTGATAGAGGTGGTTGTCGATCATGGCAGCCAGCAGGTTGTTGGCAGATGTGATGGCGTGGAGGTCACCTGTGAAGTGCAGGTTGATGTCATCCATCGGAACGACCTGGGAATATCCGCCGCCGGCCGCACCGCCCTTGATACCGAATACCGGTCCGAGGGAAGGCTCACGGAGCGCGAGCATCGCGTTTTTGTTCTGCTTGTTCAGGGCCTGGGCAAGTCCGATACTGACAGTGGTCTTTCCTTCTCCTGCCGGAGTCGGGTTCATCGCTGTAACGAGAACGAGCTTGCCGTCCTTCTTATCTTTTCTGTCGGTGAGGAGACGAAGCGGCAGCTTCGCTTTATATTTTCCGTAGAACTCCAGGTCATCTCTTTCGATCCCCAGCTTCTCCGCGATCTTCTCAATAGGCAGCATTTCAGCATTACGTGCGATCTCAATGTCACTAAGCATAATCGTCCCTCACTTCATTATTAGTAGTCTTCAGATTGGTTCTTCGCGATCACGTCCGGGAGCGGGTGCTTTTCGCAAAAAACTACGAATAACATTATATGCTTTCCCCCTTATAATTCCAACCTAAAATAACAGAAGTGTTACAAAAATCGCGAGATAAAAGGAATCTGATGTAGAAAATAAAAACACTATATTTGGATTTCTTGTGCAATATAACCACAAGAAGTTGTGTTTTTGATTGACAACGAAGTTTGACCCTGTTATAATTTCGTAACAGTAGGTATTCTTTTTATAACCAGATGGGGAGGGAAGACCAGTGATCATTAAATCAGATGTTGAAGCATGCAAGAAGAATCTTGAGTCTTATATCGGACGCACCGTCCGCCTGACTTCCAACGGCGGAAGAAAGAGAATCATCGTTCACGAAGGGATCCTCGATCACTGCTATCCGAATATGTTTACCGTACGCTGCGACAGAAAGCCGACAAACGCTGCACAGGAGACTGTATCCTACAGTTACATCGATGTTCTGACTAAGACAGTTCACATCGCAACCGTTGCAGAGACACAGGCAAGCTGAGCGCACCGATAACAAGTTAATCAACATGAGCCGTCTATGTGAGCCACACATTCCGTGTGAGCATGGCGGCTTTTGCTTTATAACGAGAGGTTTTTATGAGTTCTGAAGATGTAATCACAGGTGATCCTTTTATCAAGTCCGTCAAGGTGGACGCTCCTGCCAAGGTCAACTTTTTCCTCCGTATGGACGGCAAGCGCGAAGACGGGTACCATCTGCTTTTCAGCGGGTTTCAGACGCTGGCTCTCCACGATGAAGTCACTGTCAGTATCCGCGCGCGAAAAGAAGACGAACGTGATTCCGCCGACATCGTTCTCGGTGCAACCAGTTCGTCTCTTCCGCAGGATCCGACCAAGAATACCGCATACCGTGCCGCTTCCCGCTTTCTCGGTAAGATGGCATGCGATGACTATGTCGTTCAGATCGACCTTGTGAAAAATATCCCGTCCCAGGCAGGCCTCGGCGGAGGCAGCTCCGACGCAGCGGCTGTCCTTCAGGCACTGGACCGTCTTTTCCCGGGAAAGGTATCCCGCGAGGATCTCCTTGAGATCGCTGTCTCGATCGGTGCCGATGTCCCGTTCTTCCTGACAGGTGGAACTGTCCTTTGCGAAGGGATCGGTGAGATCGTCACTCCGATGCCGTCACTGTCCGGCATTCCTATGCTCCTTCTCAAGCCTCAGCGCGGCGTATCCACGCCTGCCTGCTACAAGGCTTTTGATGAGATGGGCGGCAGGAATATCACGGAAGAGGAGAAGTCCGTCCTGAAAAAGGAACTGTCTTCTTCCTGTGAACCGATGGAGAGACTTTCCAGAGCTTCCGCACACTGGAGCAACGATCTTCAGGCGCCTGCGATCGATTCTGTTCCTGAGATCGCGGAGGGGATCGCCCTTCTGAAAAACGGCGGTGCCGTTTTCTCCGCCATGTCCGGCTCCGGAAGTGCGGTATTCGGGTTCTTCGACAGTGACGAAACGATCGACCGTCTTATGCAATCACCGGAGTTCCGCAAACTTTCCGAAGCAGGATGGTGGGCAGAGAAGACCTCCGCACTTTGATCATTCTCAGTACTTGAATACCTTTATGGATTCTACGACGATACCATAGATCTTAAGACTCCCGTTCCGCATGTCCTGAAAACGGAAATAGCGGTATTTCTCCGTGGGCGTTTTCTCGATGACAAGGATCCCCCGTTCATTCCGGATCAGTTTGACCAGCACCGCATCATGTCCGTTTAGACTGGCCAGGTGCACTGCGTTGTTAATGATCTTTCCGGTACGGTAGATCAGATTGACCGTATTCGGAAGGATCGCCGGCGCCAGATTCTCAGACTCACAGTAATATCCGATGAACCAGTTCGGATCGATCTTTGCGCCTTGATCCCTGGTCAGGCCGCGATCAGAGGCTTCTGACCGCGGGATCAGCATACGGAGTTCCTCCTCGGTGACCTTAAGTATGCATCCCGGCTTGGTGCATTCGATAAATACGTCTTTTCCCCGTACGACCGAGTACACCGGTATATCGATCGGTTCGTCGACCGAATAATGATCGAAAATGAGTCCGAAAGGCATATTAAGGATATCGGATATCCTCCTTGCCGTATCGATCTCCGGATATGCTGCTCCACGTTCCCACTGCGAAACAGACGGTTGCTTGACGTTCAGCTTTTCTGCGAGCTGTCCCTGACTTAAATTGGCACGTAGCCTGTACTCCTTTATCTTTTTCATGATCCATCCCCCAATCAAAATTTAATTAGATTTTAGTATTAGTTGGGTATGAAGTCTGGATTGGAGGCGAAAGATCACCCGCCGGATGATACTTCTGCAGAACATATAACATGAAATAGAAATGGTGCTTATATTTCAGAAACAAAAAACTCCTGCTTCACTGTGAGTGAGGCAGGAGACCGGATCATTTATCTGTTTTGTGCCGGGAGCGGTTTTTCAAATAATCCTCTCGGATATCCGCGGCTGTCATCCGAAGAAAGAAGATTGAAGCCACGGGTGCGGTAATAATCTACCATGCCTTCGTTGCTGAGTGCGGTGTGCAGCAGCATATGTGAACATTTCGAAGATCTCGCGACCTTCTCACAGAAAGAGAGAAGGTAGTTGCCGATCCCCTGACCGCGCCACTGATCCCAGACAGAGAATCTCGCGAAATACGCGATACGGGAAGAAACGCCGATAAGTGAAACGGTGATCTCTTTGCCCATCTCCCGTCTCGGACGGATGTACAGACGGCAGGTGCCGAGGATCTCGTCATCTTCATTGAGTGCAACGAAGACTACGCCGGAAGAGATCGCGTTCTTGACCGTTTCCAGATCCTCAGATGTGGCTTCGATGTACGAATCCGGAATACCGGAATCCCGGCAGTAGGATGACATCGATTCATGCACGAGTTTCAGAATGATGGGCGCCTCGGAGAGACGTGCTTTTCTGACGGAGATATCAGGCATGCTTGTCACTCATGAGGTGAACGAGGATCGCCTTATGGGCATGCAGTCTGTTCTCTGCCTCATCGAATACGAAGGATCTCGGTCCGTCGATGATATCTTCCGTGACCTCATAGCCGCGGTATGCAGGCAGGCAGTGCAGGAAGATCGCGTCCTTATCTGCTACGGAGAAAAGATCCGCGTTGACCTGATAATCCTTGAAGACCTTGATTCTCTCCGCCTTCTCGGCTTCCTGACCCATGCTTGCCCATGTATCTGCATAGATGACATCAGCGTCTTTGCATGCTTCGTACGGATCCTCGGTCATGACGATCTTGGAGCCTGTGATCTTAGCGTCTTCCTGAGCCTGAAGTACATACTTCTCCGGGCAGGTATACGCCTTCGGGGAAGCAACGGAGATGTCCATGCCGGCCTTTGCGCAGGCGTGCAGCAGGGAGTTTGCCATGTTGTTTCCGTCTCCGACATAAGCAAGCTTTAAGCCCTTAAGGTCGCCCTTATGCTCTTTGATGGTGAGAAGGTCAGCCAGGACCTGAGTCGGGTGCTGGTCATCGGAAAGACCGTTGATGACCGGAACCGAACCGTACTTTGCAAGATCTACGATGTCCTGGTGGGAGAAGGTTCTGATCATGATACCGTCAACCATGCGGGACAGTACGTTAGCTGTGTCATGGATGGTTTCGCCACGTCCGATCTGGATATCGTCGCTGGAAAGGAAGAGAGCGTAGCCGCCGAGCTGGTACATGCCGACCTCGAAGGAGACACGTGTTCTTGTAGAAGACTTGGTAAAGATCATGCCGAGAGTCTTGCCGGCAAGGATCGGATGCGGGATGCCCGCTTTGGTCTTCGCCTTCAGATCGATCGCGGTCTCAAGGAGCGCATCGAGCTCCGGGATGGTTACGTCCTCATGAAAATCAATGTAGTGCTTCATATGTGTTTACTCCTTTCCGAGAAGAACGTCCTGCAGTGCAGTGACAAATTTTGATGCCTGTGTTTTTGTAAGGATCAGCGGTGGTGCGATACGGATCACATTAGCTCCGATCGAGCTGACGAGGAATCCTTTCTCAAAGAGCTTCATCTTAATATCCGCCGCGGAATCCGATGTAAGTTCGATACCGATCAGGAAGCCTTTGCCACGGACGTCGGAGATCTTCTTGGTCTTCTTAGCGACCTTCTGGAGCTTCTCCTGGATCCATGCGCCGGTTTCGGTGACGTTTTTAAGAAGCTCTGCGGATTCGATCTCGTTGACGACCGCAAGTCCTGCTGCGCATGCCAGCGGGTTTCCGCCGAATGTGGAACCGTGGTCGCCGGGAGCAAAGCCCGTTGCCACTTCATTCGTAGCGAGGACAGCTCCGACCGGTACACCGCCGGCGAGTCCTTTTGCCAGGGAAATGATATCCGGCTTAATACCGTACTGCTCATATGCGAAGAAGGTTCCGGTACGTCCGACACCTGTCTGGACTTCGTCGATGATAAGAAGGATCTTGTTCTTCGTACAGAACTTTCTTACTGCCTGAACGTAGTCATAGTCTGCCGGATGTACGCCGCTCTCGCCCTGGATGAGCTCGAGCATGATGGCGCCGGTCTCCTTGTCTGCTGCGTTCTTGATCGCTTCGATATCGTTATAGGCAACATATTCAAAGCCCGGAAGATTCGGTCCGAAAGGAGTTCTGAATTTCTCCTGGCCGGTCGCGGCGATGGTCGCCATGGTACGTCCGTGGAAGGACATCGTCGCCGTGATGATCTTCGGCTTCGGTGTGCCCTTCTTGTACCAGTACCCGCGAGCGAGCTTGATGGCACCTTCGTTAGCCTCCGCACCGGAGTTGGCAAAGAAGACCTTGTCGGCAAAGCTCAGCTCGACCAGTTTCTTGGCCAGCAGAGTCTGCGGCTCGTTATAGTAGTAATTGCAGCAGTGGATCACTTTCTTCGCCTGGTCAGCGACTGCCTTTGTCAGCTTGCTGTGAGCGTGACCCAGTGTGTTAACGGCGATACCGCCGATCATGTCCATGTACTTCTTGCCGTCGGTACCATAGAGGTAAACGCCCTTGCCGTGGTCAGCCACGAGGGGAACTCTCTTTCCGAAGCAAGCCATATAGTATTCTTCATCGTATTTAATGATTTTCTTAAGTGTTGCGTCTGCCATATATATTAACCTCTTATAATATATGTTCTTTCCCGGGAATGCCCGGCCGGATGAATTCGGATTATCAGATCTTTTCTCCCTCGAAATAGGGCTTCTTTTCCTGGACGATCATCGTGCCGATACCTTTTCCGGTGAAGATCTCGAGGAGGATACTGTGAGGGATACGCCCGTCAATAATGTGTGCACGGCCGACGCCGCGTCGGATCGTATCGAGGCATCCGTTGACCTTCGGGATCATGCCGCCGGTGATCACGCCGGTCTCGATCATCTCGTGGATGTCAGACTCGGTGAGAACAGGGAAGACCTGCTCAGTGCCGTCAGCCATAACGCCCTTAACACCCTCGACATCGGTCAGGGTCATGAGCTTTTCCGCTTTCAGAGCAACAGCGATCTCAGCAGCTACAGTATCCGCGTTGATGTTATAGCTCTCGCCGTCGGAACCGACACCGATCGGAGCAACGACCGGGATATATTCATCGTTGGCCAGTGTGGAGATGACCTTCGTGTTGATGTTCTTGATCTTGCCTACGAATCCGACATCGATCGGATTACCGTTAGCGTCCTCGGTGAGCTTCTCGCACTCGATCAGGTGACCGTCGATACCGCTGATACCGATTGCTTTAACACCTTTCTGTCCGAGGTATGAGACGATCTCCTTATTTGTCTTACCGACCAGGACCATCTGAGCGACACTCATGACCTTAGCGTCTGTGACACGCAGGCCGTTCTCGAAACGGGACTCTACGTTCAGGGTCTTGAGCATGTTGCTGATATCCGGTCCGCCGCCGTGAACCAGTACAGGATTGATACCTACCGACTTAAGAAGTGCGATATCGTCCATTACAGAGGATTTCAGTTCATCATTGATCATGGCATTGCCGCCGTACTTGATAACGACAGTCTTACCGGCAAGACTCTGAATATACGGGAGAGCCTCGACGAGAGTCGCCGCCTTATTGATCCATGTCTGCATATCATTTCCTACAGAAGGTAATGTTTTATCCTTTTCCATAATATGTCTCCTGCCTGCGTTAATATTTATACAGAATACTGAATAAACTTGCATAAAGCAAGTATAAAGGTCAAAAATCAGGAAAATTGTACATTGTGCACAAGGTGGGGTTAGGATTCCTTGTCAAGTTGCCACAATCGTTGTTGGCGGGTGTCAAAAAAGACCGCATTTTTTTGGGGATATTTACGAGTGGTAGAGGAAGTTGGGGCATGTTATAGTAGTTCCATAAAGAAAAAGTGCCCGCTGAGCGGCGCACAATTTGGAGGTAACAAATGGCAAGTTTATCACTTCAGCATGTTTACAAGAAGTATGACGGCGGCGTTGTAGCTGTTTCCGACTTCAACCTTGAGATTTCCGATAAGGAGTTCATCATCCTGGTAGGACCTTCCGGTTGCGGTAAGTCCACAACTCTTCGTATGATCGCTGGTCTCGAAGATATTTCCGAGGGTGAGATCTACATCGAAGATCGTCTGATCAACGACGTACTCCCGAAGGATCGTGATATCGCGATGGTTTTCCAGAACTACGCTCTCTATCCGCACATGACAGTATTCGATAACATGGCATTCGGTCTTAAGCTCCGTAAGGTAGCTCGTGATGAGATCAAGCGCCGCGTTCAGGAAGCTGCTAAGATCCTCGAGATCGANNATCGAGCACCTCCTCGACAGAAAGCCGAAGGCTCTCTCCGGTGGTCAGCGTCAGCGTGTTGCTCTCGGCCGTGCTATTGTTCGTGACCCGAAGGTCTTCCTCATGGACGAGCCGCTGTCCAACCTCGACGCTAAGCTCCGTGTTCAGATGCGTGTTGAGATCACAAAGCTCCACCAGAGACTGCAGACAACAATCATCTACGTAACACACGACCAGACAGAGGCTATGACGATGGGTACCCGTATCGTAGTTATGAAGGATGGTTTCATCCAGCAGGTTGACTCCCCGACGGAGCTCTACGACAACCCGGTTAACACATTCGTAGCTGGATTTATCGGTATGCCGCCGATGAACTTCATCAACGCTATGATCCAGGTTGAGGGTGATGATGTTTACGTAGCATTCGAGAACACATCCATCAAGCTCGCTGAGCGTTACTGCGTACCGGAAGTTATCGAGCGTGACGGAACAGAAGTTATCTTCGGTATTCGTCCTGAGGCTCTCACAGATGACGGAACTTACGTATCCATGCATCCGGAATCTGCATTCTCTGCAGACGTCGACGTTGTCGAGATGCTCGGTGCTGAGACATACCTGTACGTAACAGTTAACGGTTCTCTCCCGCTGACCGCAAGAGTAGACCCGACCACATCCGAGTCCCGTGTAGGTGAGGTTGTTGACATCGCTGTTGACGCTAACCGTGTTCACCTCTTCGATAAGGATACAGAACAGAGCATCATTTCCTAATCGGAAACAAGTAAGTGAAAATAGAAGAAGGACTGTCCCGGAAACGGGACAGTCCTTTTTTTGCCGAAAACATCAAAAAAAACAGCGAATGTTGCAAGATTTTCGTGAAAAGTTTAAGATAAATAGGATAGCGACTTCTATAGGACGACTGCGTCCAATACCGCAAAGACTACGAAAGTGATTAGGTGAAGCGTATGGAAGAACTTAAGAAATGTATGCGCGAAGCGAAGAAGATCCTTGATTTGACAGTAGGCGTCATGGACACATCCGGTATGGTCGTAGCCTGTACCGATCCGGCGTGGGAGGGGATCGAAGATTCCAGCGCCCGTGCAGTGCTCCTTTCGGACGAGCTGTTTTCCAATACAGCCGGCAAGACTTACATGAAGATCGTTATCGGAGACTCGACGCAGTACATCGCATTCATCAGCGGTGTCGATCCGATCGCCAAGACATATCTCGAGCTGGTCACCCAGTGGATCAAGGCGGCGATGCGTGAGCGCAATACTGATGTAGAGCGCGAGACATTTATTAAGAATATCCTTCTGGAGAACGAACTTCCTGGTGATATCCCGCTGAAGGCCAGAGAATATAAGATCCCGTTCGCCACACGCCGTATCGTATTCATCGTACGCGTAAGCAAGAATGACGGTGTGGAGTGCCTCGAGATCCTGCAGAATCTGTTCCCGGATACGAAGACACAGATGGTCGTTGCTATGGACGAAGAGACCATCGTTCTCGTTATGGATCTGGGAGAGAATTTCGATACATACTTAAATGAAGTCAGCAGAACGATCCTGGATAACCTCAACGCAGAGTCCATGATCCGTGCCCACGTGGGTATCGGTATGCCGGCTCCGACACTTAGAGATATCGCGAAGTCCTACCGTGAGGCGACTCTGGCGCTTCGTGTCGGCAACATCTTTGAGAGCGAGCAGTTCATCATGCGCTATGACAAACTCGGTCTCGGCCGTCTGATCTATCAGCTCCCGCCGACGCTCTGCAATATGTTCCTGAACGAGGTCTTCCCGCAGGGTGCTTATGAGTCTCTCGACTCTGATACTCTGGTCACGATCCAGAGCTTCTTTGAGAACAACCTCAACGGAAGTGAGACTTCAAGAAAACTCTTCGTCCATAGAAATACACTGGTTTACCGTCTGGATAAAGTCCAGAAGATCACCGGACTGGATCTCCGTTCCTTCGACGACGCTGTGCTTTTCAAACTGGCGGCTATGGTACGTACGTATCTCGAGAAGCAGGAAAGATCCGGCCAGGGTGGTAATATCAACTGGTAACGATAGGAACGGGATACTTTGATACGATTTGAAAATGTCCATAAAACATACAAGACCGGAACGGATGCACTCCGCGGAGTGACATTTGCTATTCGAGACGGCGAGTTTGTCTTCGTCATCGGTAAGAGCGGTTCCGGAAAGTCCACTCTCATGAAGTGCATCACCCGTGAGGAGAAGCCGACAGAGGGCATGGTCATCATCGACAAGTTCTGCATCTCCAAGATGTCCCGCGCACTGGTTCCGACACTTCGCCGTCAGATCGGTATCATCTATCAGGATTTCCGTCTGATCGAGTCGAAGACCGTAGAAGAGAACATCGCCTTTGCGGGTGAGATCGTCGGTATCCCGAAGAAGAAACTCCATCAGATGGTCGATATCGTACTGAGTGCGGTCGGTCTTCGTGACAAAGCCAATTCCATGCCGATGGAGCTTTCCGGCGGTGAGCAGCAGCGTGTAGCGATTGCCCGCGCGATGCTGAATAATCCGAAGATGATCGTTGCTGACGAGCCGACAGGAAACCTCGATCCGGAGACTTCCGAGTCGATCATGGCGCTCCTTGAGGAGATCAACCGCCAGGGAACGACGGTCATCGTATGTACCCATGACAGTAATCTCGTAGACCGCATGAAGAAGCGCGTCATCGAAGTAGATGACGGCCTGATCGTCCGTGACGAATTCGGTTCCGGCTATACAGCTGAAGATAAGACCGCACTTCCGAAGTCGATGATCGATGAGTTTGTACCTGAAGTTATGACACTTTCTGAACTGCAGGCAAGCTCCGAGCCGCTTCCGAAATTTCCGACGGAAGAGAAGAAAAAAGCCCTTCCTGCTTTCCCGTCCGAGGAAGATGAGACGGAAGATGTGAAGGAGAAGAAGGCCGAGGATAAGGTCGAAGAGAAGAAGACTGAAGCTCCGGCAGAAGAGAAAAAGATAGAGAAGAAGGAAGAAAAGATCGAAGAGAAGATCGAAGAAAAGCTTCCGGAATTCCCGTCCGAAGAGAATAAAGAGCCGCTCATTACCGTCGTAGACGATAAGAAGCCGGAGAAGAAAGAAGATAAGAAAGCCGACAGAAAAGCGGAGAAGAAGGCAGAGAAGAAAGAAAAGAAGAAGGTCGAAGAGGATTTTGAAGATCCGGATATTCCTTCCGACAGTAAGGAGGAAGGCAAATGAGTATCCGTGCATTTTGGAATTCCCTTAAAGAAGGTGTACAAGGCATCATCCGTCACCCGCTCGTAACGGTCGCTTCGATCAGTACGATCCTGCTGATGCTCCTTCTGATGTCCGTATTCTTTATCTTCTCGGCAAATGCCCGCTTCGTTATGAAGAAGGTGGGCCAGCAGCCGCCGATCGAAGTATACATGAAGCTCGGCTGTACCCAGGAGCAGATGAACATGCTCGTGGACTACCTGAACGCGAACTGCCCGGAAAAGATCAAGGAATACCACGGTCTTTCTCCGGAAGAGAATTATCAGCGTTTCAGAAAAGAACTCGGCGACAGCAGCTCCATCCTTGATGATTTCGACTATAACACCTATCTGCCGTATACCGTTACGGTCCAGCTGACCGATCCTTCGTACGCGGATGATGTAGTCATGCACATTGAAGCGATCCCGGGAATCGAGAAGGTCATGCAGGAAAGCTCCGTCATGAAGTTCCTGACGAGGGCTACTCATACCGTAAATATCGCGACGGTGGTCGCATTCACAGTGCTTTTCCTGATATCGCTGTTTATCATTTCCAACATGGTACGTATATCGGTATATTCCCGCTCGACGGAGATCGCTATCATGAAATTCGTCGGCGCAACCAATGGTTATATCCGTCTCCCGTATGTCGTAGAGGGCGCCCTGGTCGGTCTGGTCAGTGCACTGTGTGCGTGGGGAATCACTTACTTTGCCTATAGTGCGATCTATAAGCGTGCGATGGGATCCGTAGATCCTTCCAGCATCTACGCTCTCCTCCCGATGAAAAACCTCACACTCTCCGTTCTCATCCTCTGCCTGGCATCCGGCGTGATCATCGGCTCTGTCGGTTCCGGCATTGCCGTAAGAAAGTACGTCAAAGTCTGACGTGAGGTGAACTATGGCATTTCGTAACAGCAGAATCATCAAGCTTCTGGCGCTGACGCTCTGCACATCGATCGTTTTTGCGATGGGATCTTTCCTGTCAAGAAAACCGGTCAAAGCGGTGGACCGCAGCTTCATGGCATATACGCCTTCCCAGGCGGATATCGACGCGGCGAAGAAAGAGCGTGATGAAGCTAAGAAAAAAGCACAGAAGGCGTCCGAACAGGTCGACCAGCTGAAGCAGGAGAAGAGCCAGCTTTCCGGAGAACTCGCAGAGCTCCGCGGCCTGAGTGATGAGCAGATGGCCCAGTATCAGGAGATCTCGGAAGAATATGCCGCAGCCCTGATCGCGAAGCAGGAGGCTCTGGAAACCTATATCAATTCCCAGGAAGCTCTCCTGAATAAGAGAAAACAGTACTCTGAACGTATCAGCATCATGTTCGCATACGAGAATAAGTCCACGCTGGAGATCCTTCTGGAATCCGACAGCATCGCGGGCTTCTTTACGAACCTGGAACTGATCTCGATCATCGGTGACGCGGACCGTCAGATGATCGACCAGCTTCAGATCGCGATGGATGACGCAGAACTGAAGAATACGATCGCACTTCAGGAAGCTGAAGATATGCAGAAGATCGCTGAGGAGAAATCGGCACAGCTCGAGGAACTCCGTTCCCGTATCGGTAAGACGGAAGCGGCGCTGGATGAGAAGTCCGGTGAGCTTTCCCGCTGGCAGCAGAAGGAAGATGCTTTCCAGGAAGAAGCGGACCGTCTGGATGAGGAGATCCGTGAACTCACAAGACAGAGAGAAGAAGAGGAGAAGCGTCAGGCGGCTCTGAAAGCGACCGAAGCGGCGAAGAAGAAAGCAGCCGAGGCGACAAAGACACCGACACCAAAGCCGAGCAACAACGGCGGTAACAACGGTGGCAACAGCGGTGGAAACAATGGTGGTAATAATGGCGGAAACAGCGGCGGCGGATCTTCCGGTGAGGCGCTGATGAAGATGACCTGGCCTTATCCGGGTGACTATACTGTTTATTCTTCGTATGGTATGCGTTACCATCCGGTCTATCACTACAATAAGATGCACTGGGGCGTCGACCTCGGCGGCGAGTACGGTAACCCGATCGTCGCGGCGGCAGACGGTACGGTCATCAAGGTCGATGAACCGGTCGAAGGCCAGAACACCGGATCGGTCAACTACGGCAACCACTGCGTTATCGATCACGGTAACGGAATCACGACATGCTATGCGCACTGCCGGGATGTTTATGTTCACGTCGGCGATAAAGTAAAGGCCGGACAGACGATCGCTGAGTGCGGCAGTACCGGAACTTCTACCGGTCCGCATCTGCACTTCGAAGTCCGTGTCAACGGATCGAAGGTCGACCCGGTTCCTTATATAAAAGGATAATATATGTCAGCATATGATTTTCTAGCAGGATATTACGATTGCTTCCAGCAGGATCTGGACGCGTCGCAGTGGGCAGACTTTGTCGACTTTATCGCGAAGCGTTTTGGCAAGACCGAAGGTGACGGTGAGGGAGGAAAGCTCCTTCTGTGTGACCTCGGCTGCGGAACCGGTCTGGTAACGGCGGAACTCAGTAAGAGAGGCTACGACACGATCGGTGTTGACAATTCCCCGGCGATGCTCGACCAGGCAAGGAACCATGCAGGTAAAGATACGAAGATCTTGTGGCTCCTTCAGGACATGACGAAGCTCGATCTGTTTGGATCTGTGGATATCTTCGTTTCCCTTCTGGATACGGTGAACCATATTACCGACCGAAGAGCACTCGACCGCATGTTCCGTTCCTTCTCGAACTTCCTGAATCCGGGCGGACTCTTCATCTTCGATGTCGCGAGCCGCAAACACTTCGAGGAGACTCTCTCCGGAAACTTCTTCTACTCGGTGGACGATGATTTCGCGGTCCTGTGGGAGAATGACTACGATCCGAAGACCTCACTGAATACAGCATCGCTTACGATGTTCGGTACAGAAGACGGGGAGAACTATTCCCGCTGTGATGAAGATATCATCGAGAGATATTATTCCGATGAGGAGATCCGTGAGCTTGTGGAAAAGCACGGTCTGGATGTCGTCGGAGTATACGGAGAACTTAAGAAAAGAAAACCGAATGATACAGATGAGAGGATCTTCTATTGCGTTAGAAGACCTTCGGATGTATTATCTTCCTCTGAGAAAGAAAGTAAGAAACGGAGATAACTAAGATGGATGATTTCTATCTGGCACCGGGATCTCCAATGGACGATTCCGATTATATGGTGACTGCGACCGCGCTCTCGGGCAAAGTCCGCGCGCTGGCGGTACGCTCAACGAACCTTGTCAAAGAGGCACTTCGGATCCATAAGACATCACCTGTCGCAACAGCAGCTCTGGGAAGATTCCTTACAGGAACCCTGTTTCTTGCAGATACTCTGAAGGGTGAAGGAGATACCCTGACGACCAATATCCGCTCCGACGGACCGCTTCAGGGAATGACGGCTGTCGCGGATTCTCGTGGAAATGTCAGAGGCTACTGCCTTGAACCTGTTGTTGAAACAACATATCACCGTCCCGGAAAATTGAACGTCGGCGCGGCTGTCGGTAACGGCAAGCTGACTGTTGTAAAAGATTTCGGTCTCAAGGAACCGTATGTCGGTCAGGTCGAACTGGTATCCGGCGAGATCGCCGAAGACTTTACTTATTATCTGGCATCTTCCGAGCAGACGCCGTCCATCGTATCTCTCGGTGTCGGCATCGACAGCAACGGAGTTACCTGCGCCGGAGGCTTTATGGTACAGCTTCTCCCGGGTGCCGATGAGGAGACGATCGAGTACCTGGAAAACCGTGTAAGCGGAGGTTTCCCGGATGTGACCTTCCTTCTTTCCGAGGGTATGAATCCAGAAAAGATCCTGGACATGTTCCTGGGTGATAAGGACATCTGCTTCCTTGAGGGTAGAAAAGTCGCCTATAAGTGCAACTGTTCCCGTGACCGCATGGAGAGAAATCTCATGGCGATCGGCAAAAAAGATCTCACCGAACTGTCGGAAGATCCGAACGGCATCGACCTGGAATGTCATTTCTGTGACCAGAAGTATCATTTTTCCCAGGAAGATGTGAAAGAAATGCTGGAGGAATAAGAGAAGATCATCTTCCGAAATGCAGTAAATATGCCTGTTTTCAGGGATGCGTCTTCGGAAAAGTCCTTTTACCAGCAAAAAAATCACTTTTTTTGAAAATAGTGCTTGCAATCACTTGATGTGCGCTGTATAATTCTTCGTGCGCGACTTTATGCGCGTAGCGTAGATGCTTGAGATTGCCGCAGGATAAAGCGGGCTGTGCTTTAGAGAGCGGGTAACTTAGGCGGAGCAGTCGGAGGCATGGATCTCCGGCGAGGAACCCGGACGTACAGCGTGTGTTTTGAAGAACACATGCCCAGGCCCAAAGTGCCGTGACTTGTGCGGTAACTGGTCTCCTGGGTTTTATGATGGGATCAGAAGAAACGCTGGACAGGGTGAAGAAAAACAACAGCAAAGATTTGGAGGAAAAACAAATGGCAGCAAACCAGAAGATCAGAATTAAGCTCAAGGCTTACGATCACGAGCTCCTTGACCAGAGCGCAGCACGTATCGTCGAGGCGGTCACCAGAACAGGCGCAAGCTTCTCCGGCCCGATCCCGCTCCCGACAGAGAAAGAGATCACAACGATCCTGCGTTCTCCTCATAAGTATAAGGATTCCCGTGAGCAGTTTGAGCTTCGCACTCATAAGCGTCTTATCGACATCTTCGCACCGAACCAGAAGACAATGGACGCACTGACAAAGCTTGACATGCCTGCAGGCGTGAGCATTGAGCTCAAGGCCTAATGGCTTTTTCCGCGTTCTGCCGGTAGTCCAAGCGGCAGGATATGCGGAGGTCATGTTCGCGGACTAAAACAAATCGCGAACCAATAACCTAAATAGGAGGAAGAAAGAAATGACAAAGTTCGTACTTGGCAAAAAAGCCGGCATGACACAGCTCTTCGATGAGAGCGGTCTGGCAGTACCGGCAACCGTTATTGAATGCAACCCTATGTTTGTTATTCAGAATAAGACGGTAGAAAAAGACGGCTACAAGGCTGTGAAGGTCGCAACAGGCGACATTCGCGAGAAGCTTGTAAACAAGCCGGACAAGGGACAGTTCGCAAAGGCAGAGGTTGCTGTAAAGCGCACTATCCGTGAGTTTAAGACAGAAGAGGATTACACCCTCGGTCAGGAGATCAAGGTCTCCGACATGCTCGCTGTTGGCGATCATGTAGATGTAAGCGGTGTATCCAAGGGTAAAGGTTACCAGGGTAACATCAAGCGTCACGGCCAGAAGGGTGGTCCGGACGGACATGGTTCCATGTATCACAGACGTGTTGGTTCCATGGGTGCTAACTCTACACCGGCTCGTGTTCTCCCGGGCAAGAAGATGCCTGGTCATATGGGCGCAGTTAACTGCACAGTACAGAATCTGACGGTCGTCAGTGTTGACGGCGAGAGAGGAATCCTCGTTCTTAAGGGCGCGGTTCCGGGTCCTAAGGGCGGCATCGTAACAATCACGTCGTCCGTAAAGGCTAAGTAATTCGACGACAAGGAGGAACTAAGAAATGGCTAAAATTGATATTTTGAATCTTAGTGGAGCCGTTGTCGGATCGATGGATCTTTCTGACGATATCTTCGGTATTGAGCCGAACGCTGCTGCTATGCGCACAGTTGTTCTGAACATTCTGGCTAATCGTCGTCAGGGCACACATTCCACAAAAACAAGAAGCGAAGTTCGTGGCGGCGGTAAGCGTCCGTATCGTCAGAAGGGTACAGGTCGTGCTCGTCACGGTTCTACACGTTCTGCACAGTATGTTGGCGGCGGCATCATCTTTGGGCCTAAGCCGAGATCCTACAGCTACACTGTTCCGAAGAAGATCAGACGTCTGGCTATGAAGTCTGCTTTCTCTTCCAAGATGGCTGACAGCAAGATCTACGTTGTAGACGCGCTCGATTTCGACACAATGAAGACCAAGAACATGGTTGAATTCATGAAGGCAATCAAGGTTGCTGATTCTGCTCTCGTAGTACTCGGTGGCAAGAATGAGAACGTTGAGAAGGCTTCTAGAAATCTTCCGACCGTTAAGACAGCTTTCGTTAATACGATCAACGTATTCGATATCCTGAAGTATGATTCCTTTATCATGACTAAGGAAGCTGCTGAGAAGATTATGGAGGTGTATGTATGAGCAAGGCACCGCAGGACATCATCATTAAGCCGATCATCACAGAGAAGAGCTCTTATGATGCAGCAGAAGGCAAGTATACTTTCCAGGTAGCTAAGACAGCTACAAAGACAGACGTTAGAAAGGCTGTTGAGCAGCTCTTCGAGGTCAAGGTAGTTTCTGTAAACACAGTTAACTACGATGGAAAGAAGAAGAGACAGCGCTATGTTGAGGGTACAACAGCTTCCTTTAAGAAGGCTGTAGTTACTATCGATACAGAGGCTAAGGACGTGTCTTATCTCGGTAAGGGCGGCAAGGCTGCTAAGTCCGATAAGAAGTATAAGACAGCTATTGAAGAATTTGGAATCGGCCAGTAATGGGCCTGATGGAAAAGGAGTGAAGAGAGAATGGCAGTAAAGACTTTTAATCCTACTTCTCCTGCAAGACGCAACATGACTGTTGCGGACTATTCTTCCCTGACGAAGAAGAAGCCCGAGAAGAGTCTGTTGGCATCCGGCAGCAATTCAGGCGGACGCAACTCTTATGGACGTATCACAGTTCGTCACATCGGTGGCGGCAACCGTCGTAAGATCCGTGTCATTGACTGGAAGAGAACAAAAGATGGTATCCCGGCAACAGTTGTTGCTCTGGAGTATGATCCGAACCGTACAGCATTTATCGCTCTTCTGCAGTATGCAGACGGCGCTAAGTCCTACATCCTGGCTCCTCAGGGCCTGAATGTTGGTGACAAGGTAGTTTCCGGCGCAGAGGCAGATATCGTAGCAGGCAATGCTCTCCCGATCGTAAACATCCCGGTTGGTACCATGATCCACAACATCGAGCTGAAGCCTGGTAAGGGCGCTCAGATGGTTCGTACAGCAGGTGCCGGCGCACAGCTGATGGCTAAAGAGGGCGAGTTCGCTCAGGTACGTCTCCCGTCCGGTGAGGTTCGTATGGTTTCCATCAAGTGCAGAGCAACCGTTGGTGTTGTAGGTAACAACGAGCACGAGAACGTATCCATCGGTAAGGCAGGACGTCATCGTCACATGGGCGTAAGACCTGCAGTCCGTGGTGTCGTNNNCCGCACGGTGGTGGTGAAGGTAAGTCCCCGATCGGTCTTCCGGGTCCTGTTACACCTTGGGGTGTTCCGACTCTTGGTAAGAAGACCAGAAACAAGAAGAAGCAGTCTAACAAGTACATTGTTAAGGGTAGAAAGTAAGCGAAGGGAGGAACCAAAATGAGTAGATCAACCAAAAAGGGTTATTTTGTACAAGATGCCCTGATGAAGAAAATCAATGCGATGAACGCAGCGAATGAGAAAAAGGTTGTACAGACTTGGTCTCGCGCTTCGACGATCTATCCGGAAATGGTCGGACACACGATCGCTGTTTATGACGGCAGAAGACATGTTCCGGTTTATGTAGTCGAGGAAATGATCGGCCATAAGCTGGGTGAGTTCGCTCCGACGAGAACATTCAGAGGTCATGCCGGTGAGAAATCTTCCGGTGGTAAATAATCGGTAAGCTTTGAAGGGAGGAAAAAATAGTGGAAAAAGTTAAGATGACTAAAGACTATATCGAATCGAATCGCGATGAAATCCTCGAAGCTTACGGTAAGCAGCAGAAGAAGAACGCGAAGAAGCCGGTTCTTACTAAGAAGCAGAAGAAGCTCCTTGGTATCGGCAAAGATCAGGGTAAGGCAGTTGCTAAGTATGTCCGCATCACACCCCGTAAGGTTAAGGTCGTTGCTGACCTGATCAAGGGTAAGGATCTCGACGAGGCATATGCAATCCTGGACTACACACCGAAGGCAGCATCTCCGGTACTGAAGAAAGCTGTTAAGTCCGCTGAGGCTAACGCTGTTAACAACAACGGTCTTTCCAGATCCAGCCTGTATGTAGCAGATGCATATTCCAGCCAGGGTCCGATCCTGAAGCGTTTCATTCCGAGAGCAAGAGGATCTGCATCTAGAATCAACAAGAGAACAAGTCACGTAACTGTTGTTCTCAAAGAAAGAGTATAAGGAGGAATAAAGAATGGGCCAGAAGGTTAATCCCCATGGATTGCGTGTCGGTGTCATCAAAGAGTGGGACACACGTTGGTATGCCGACAAGAAGACATTCAGCGATTTCCTCGTTGAGGACAAGCAAATCCGTGATTTTGTAAAGAAAGAGTGCTTCGCTGCAGGCGTTTCGAACATTGAGATCGAGCGCAAGGGTGCAGACAAGACTTCCATCATCATCAACGCTGCTAAGCCGGGTATCATCATCGGCCGTCAGGGCGCTGGTATCGAGGAGTTCAAGAAGAAGCTCCAGAAGAAGTTCAAGAAGAATTTCTTCGTAGATGTTCGTGAGATCAAGAACGTGGACGCTAACGCTCAGCTCGTTGCTGAGTCCATCGCTTCCCAGCTCGAGAGACGTGTTTCTTTCCGTCGTGCCATGAAGATGGCAATGTCCCGTACCATGAAGTCCGGTGCGAAGGGCATCAAGACCTGCTGCGCAGGTCGTCTGGGCGGTGCTGAAATCGCTCGTTCCGAAACATATCACGAAGGAACAATCCCGCTGCAGACTCTGCGTGCGGACATCGACTATGGTTTTGCTGAGGCTAACACACAGTACGGCCGTATCGGTGTAAAGGTATGGATCTACCGTGGTGAGATCCTGACAGCAAAGAAGACTGTTAAAGTAGCGGAAGGAGGCGAAGCGTAATGTTACTTCCTAAGAGAGTAAAGCATAGAAAGCAGCAGCGCGGCCGTCTGACAGGTAAGGCTACCAGAGGTAATTTCGTTGCTTACGGTGATTATGGTATGTACTCCACAGAGCCCTGCTGGATCACATCCAACCAGATCGAGGCAGCTCGTATCGCGATCAACCGTTACGTAAAAAGAGGCGGTAAGGTCTGGATCAAGATCTTCCCGGACAAGCCGATCACAAAGCACCCTGCTGAAGCTCGAATGGGTTCCGGTAAAGGTTCTCCGGAGTACTGGGTAGCAGTAGTTAAGCCGGGCCGTGTTCTCTTTGAGATCGCCGGTGTATCCGAAGAAGTGGCTCGTGAGGCAATGCGTCTTGCTGGACATAAGCTCCCGTGCAAGACTAAGTTCATCAAGAAGGAAGAGGAGGTATCTTGAAATGACAGCTAAAGAATTACGTTCTAAGTCCGCTGAAGAACTTCAGCAGGAACTGGTTGCATTGAAGGATGAACTCTTCAAGCTTCGTTTCCAGCATGCGACCAACCAGCTCGAGAATCCGCAGCGCTTAGGTGCTGTAAAGCGTGACATCGCTCGCGTCAACACGATTCTCCGTGAGATCGAGCTTAAGGCTAATTAATGAAGGGAGAAAGTGCAATGAGCGATCGTAACCTCAGAAAAACTCGTGTCGGTATCGTAAGTTCCGATAAGATGGATAAGACAATCGTTGTATCGGTTGTTGAGCACGTAAAGCACCCGCTTTATGGCAAGATCATGAAGAGAACCTATAAGCTGAAGGCACATGACGAAGAGAACAAGTGCGGCATCGGCGATAAGGTTAAGGTAATGGAGACCCGCCCGCTTTCCCGTGATAAGCGTTGGAGACTGGTCGAGATTATTGAGAAGGCGAAGTAATACGTAAGGGAATTACGTAAAGGAGGAAATCAACATGATTCAAGTAGAATCCAGATTAAGATCTGCGGATAATACTGGCGCAAAAGAACTTGCCTGCATCAAAGTGCTCGGCGGTTCCTGGCGTAAGTATGCGAATATCGGTGATGTCATCGTCTGCTCTGTTAAGACTGCTACTCCTGGTGGCGTGGTAAAGAAGGGCGATGTTGTCCGTGCAGTAGTTGTTCGCACAAAGAAGGGCGTTAGAAGAGCTGATGGTTCTTACATCAAGTTCGACGAGAACGCTGCCGTTATCATCAAGGAAGATAAGAACCCGCGTGGAACCCGTATCTTTGGGCCTATCGCAAGAGAGCTCCGTGACAAGGATTACATGAAGATCCTTTCTCTGGCGCCGGAAGTTCTGTAAGGAGGATGACAAATGGCTAACAAGATTCACGTTAAAAAGGACGACAAAGTCGTTGTTATCTCCGGTAAGGACGCAGGATCCCAGGGTCAGGTCTTAAAGACTGAACCGAAGTCCGGCAGAGTAATCGTTTCCGGAGTAAACATGGTCAAGAAGCATCAGAAGGCTATGAGCCAGACGAAGCCGGCCGGCATCATCGAGAGAGAAGGATCCATCGATGCTTCCAACGTAATGCTGGTTTGCCCGAAGTGCGGCAAGGCTACACGTGTTGGCAAGAGAATTGCTGAAGACGGTGCTAAGTATCGTGTCTGCAAGAAGTGCGGCGCTGATATCGACCAGATCAAGAAGGCAAAGGAGGAGTAATTAAATGTCTAGACTTAAGGACAAGTATGTAAATGAAGTTGCGCCTGCTTTGCAGGAAGAATTCAAGTATAAGTCTGTCATGCAGATCCCGAAGCTTGAGAAGATCGTTCTCAACATGGGTGTTGGCGAAGTCAAGGATAACCCGAAGGCTCTCGAGAACGCTATGCGTGACATGGGTATCATTTGCGGCCAGAAGCCGATCGCTACTGTAGCTACAAAGTCCGTTGCGGCTTTTAAGCTCAGAGAAGGCATGAAGATCGGTTGTAAGGTTACACTCCGTGGCGAGAATATGTACAACTTCCTCGATAAGTTGATCAGCATCTCTCTCCCGCGTGTTCGTGACTTCCGTGGTATCAATCCGAACTCTTTCGATGGTCATGGTAACTATGCAATGGGCATCAAGGAACAGCTGATGTTCCCTGAAATCGAATTCGATAAGATCGATAAGGTCCGTGGTATGGATATCATCATCGTAACAACGGCTAAGACAGATGAGGAAGCAAGATCTCTGCTTTCCGGTATCGGAATGCCGTTCCGCAAGTGATAGGAGGATATAAGTAATATGGCTAAGACTTCAATGAAACTCAAGGCACAGCGTGCTCCGAAGTTCAAGGTACAGCAGCACAACCGTTGCAAGCTCTGTGGTAGACCGCACGCTTATATCCGTAAGTATGGTATCTGCCGTCTGTGCTTCCGTGACCTGGCATACAAGGGCCAGATCCCGGGCGTTCGTAAGGCAAGCTGGTAACCGATAGCAAGATAAGGAGGAAAGATTTATGCAGATTACAGATGCAATTGCAGATATGCTGACAAGAATCCGTAATGCAGGCACAGCCGGTCATCCGACAGTTATGGTTCCTGCTTCCAACTTGAAGAAGGCTATCGCACAGATTTTAGTAGACGAAGGTTATATCGCTTCTTTCGAGACGATTGAAGATGACAAGCAGGGAATGATCAAGATCACACTGAAGTACGCTGCTAAGAAGCACGTTATCTCCGGTATCCAGAGAATTTCCAAGCCGGGTCTCCGCGTTTATGCGGACAAGGAGAACCTCCCGAAGGTACTCGGTGGTCTCGGTATCGCTATCATCTCTACGTCCAAGGGCGTTATGACTGATAAGGCAGCCAGAAAGCTCGGCGTTGGCGGCGAGGTTATGGCTTACGTTTGGTAATGGTAAACCATTAATAACTCTGAAATGGAACCGGACAGGTTCCGCAATCTAAAGAGCAGGAGGAAGATTGTATGTCTAGAATTGGCAACATGCCTATCACGATCCCGGCAGGGCTCGAAGTGAAGCAGGATGGTCAGACCATTACTGTAAAAGGCAAGGACGCGACACTTTCACTGAATGTGCATCCGTCCATCATCGTAGAAGTAAACGACAATGTAATCACGGTTAAGAGACCGAACGATGAGAAGCAGGTTAAGGCTCTTCATGGTTTGACACGTTCTCTGATCAACAACATGGTCATCGGTTGTTCCGAAGGTTTCAAAAAGGAACTCGAGATCCAGGGTGTTGGTTACAAGGCCGCAAAGCAGGGTAAGAAGGTTGTATTCAACCTTGGTTACTCCCACCCGATCGAGATGGAAGAGCCGGCTGGTATCACAATTGATGTACCGGCACAGAACCAGATCATCGTTAAGGGTGCTGACAAGCAGTTAGTTGGCGAAACAGCCGCTAAGATCCGTTCCTTCAGACTTCCGGATGCATATAAGGGCAAGGGTATCAGATATGTTGGTGAATATGTCCGCATCAAGGAAGGTAAGACAGGCGCTAAGAAGTAAGGGGTGAACAAGCATGATTAATAAAATTGACAAGAACGCTATTCGCCGCAGAAAGCATATCCGTGTAAGAAACAAGATCTCCGGTACTGCTTCACGTCCGCGTCTGTGCGTATTCAGAAGTAACACAAACATCTATGCCCAGATCATCGATGATGAGAATGGCAAGACTCTTGTAAGTGCCTCCACATTGGATAAAGAAGTGAAAGCTTCTATCGCAAACGGAAGCAACAAGGAAGGTGCCGCTGCGGTTGGTAAGAAAGTTGCCGAGCGCGCTCTGGCTGCGAATATCAACGAGGTTGTATTCGACAGAGGCGGATACATTTTCCATGGTCGTGTAGAAGCTTTGGCAGAGGCAGCTCGTGAAGCTGGCCTGAAATTCTAATCAGGAGGGAAACAAGATGGGTTTTGAACCAAATTCAACCGAATTAAAAGAAAAAGTCATCCATATCGGACGTGTTTCCAAGACGGTTAAGGGTGGTAGAAATTTCCGTTTCGCAGCCCTCGTAATTGTAGGTGACGAGAATGGTCACGTTGGTAAGGGTCTCGGTAAGGCTGCTGAAATCCCGGACGCGATCAGAAAAGGCATCGAGGATGCTAAGAAGAACATGATCTCCGTTCCGCTGGACGGCAACACGATCCCGCACGAGGCATTTGGTGTTTTCGGCGCTGGTAAGATCGTTATGAAGCCGGCTGCAAGTGGTACCGGTATCATCGCTGGTGGTCCGGTTCGTGCGGTATGTGAGCTTTGCGGTATCAAGGATATCCGTACAAAGTCTCTGGGTACCAACAACCCGAACAACGTTGTAAACGCAACAATGGAAGGCTTGAAGAGCATGCGTTCTCTCGAAGAGGTCGCTCGTCTGCGCGGCAAGTCTGCTGAAGAAATTAAGTAATGGAGGTGTGCTGAAATGGCAAACTTGAAGATTACATTGGTGAGAAGCACCAACAAATCCAAGAAAAACCAGGCTGCAACAGTTAAGGCTCTCGGTCTTCACAAGATCGGCCAGTCTGTTGAGAAGGCTGACAACGAAGCAATTCGCGGCATGGTTCGCACAGTAGCACATCTTGTTACTTGCGAAGAAGTGTAATGGAGGTATAGGAAACATGAAACTTAATGAAATGTCTTCCTGCGGAAACGAGAAAGCATATCGTAAGGGCCGTGGTGCCGGATCCGGAAACGGTAAGACTTCCGGTAGAGGTCACAAGGGTCAGAATGCTCGTTCCGGTGGCGGTGTCCGTCCTGGTTTCGAGGGTGGTCAGATGCCTCTTTACAGACGTCTGCCGAAGCGTGGCTTCAACAACAAGCGTTTCGCTTATGATTACGTAGAGATCAACGTCTCCGATCTGGAGAAGTTTGATAATGGTGCAGAGGTTGATGCAACGATCCTCGCTGATGCCGGCATTATCACACTTGGCAAGGTCAACGACGGCGTAAAGGTTCTCGGTAACGGTGAGCTGACAAAGAAGCTGACTGTTAAGGCTAAGAAGTTCTCTGCTTCTGCAAAAGAGAAAATCGAAAAGGCTGGTGGAACGGCTCAGGAGGTATAACACATGAAGGGTATTTTCGACACCTTAGTGAATGCATTCCGTCTGCCGGATCTGCGTAAGAAGCTTCTTTTTACGCTGTTCATCCTTGGTCTTTACATGATTGGCGGCCTGGTCCCGTGTCCGGGTATCAACCGTACAGAGTTCTCATCGATCGTTCAGAACTGGGGTCAGATCGGTAGCTTGATGGATATTATCGCAGGTGGTGGTCTTTATGCGGCAACCATCTTCGCAATGGGTATCACACCTTACATCAACTCCTCGATCATTATCCAGCTCCTGACAGTTGCGATCCCTGCTTTGGAGAACATGGCAAAAGAGGGTGAAGAAGGACAGAAAAAACTTCAGAAGCTCACACGTTATCTGACAGTTGGTCTTGCTGTAATGCAGGCTTCCTTCTTCTGCTACGCGACAAGATCCGCTATGACGAATCTGCTCCCGAAGCCGCTTACTGCCGCTCTGATCATTCTTACATTCACCGCAGGTACATGCTTTGTTGTATTCCTCGGTGAGCGTATCAATGAAAGAGGAATTGGTAACGGTGTATCCCTGATCATCTTTGCCGGTATCGTAACAAGAATCCCGGACATGATCAGAACCCTTTACTATGACGCACTGAACATTGCTGGTAAGTTCCAGAATGCCGCACTCGGAAACGCTGTAGGTATTACAGCTTTCGTACTGGTTTCTCTGGTATCCCTTGCAACGATCATCTTCTGCATCTACGTTCAGAACGCAGAGAGAAGAATCCCGGTTCAGTACAGCAAGAAGGTCATTGGTAGAAAAGTATATGGTGGCCAGAACACCTACATTCCGCTGAAGGTAAATCAGTCCAGCGTAATGCCGGTAATCTTCACCATGTCCTTCCTGGCTCTGCCTTCCACGATCGTTACATTCGTTGCTCCGAACAGCAACAACGTAGTCGTTAAGTGGTTCCGTGATTTCGGTGGCAGCCCGTTCTACTATGTGGCATACTTCATCTGCATCTTTGCATTCGTGTTCTTCTATTCTCTGATCCAGTTCAACCCGATCGAGATCTCGCAGAACCTGCAGAAGAACGGCGGATTTATCCCGGGTGTTCGTCCGGGTCGTCCGACATCTGAGTTTATCGCAAAGGTTGCGAACCGCCTCAACTGGTGTGACGCATGCTTCCTGTGCATCGTTGTTCTTGTTCCGACACTGCTCGGCAAGCTGACAGGTATGGAAGGCGTATGGTTCGCAGGTACATCTGTTCTCATCATGACAGGTGTTGCTAATGACCTGGTAGATCAGATCGAATCGCAGATGGTTACACACAACTACAAGGGATTCCTTGTGTAATCAAAAAGCAGGTCACGTGTTATGCTGGTCAACGGTAATGCACAAACCATAAAGTAATATGCATTGCAGCCTCGCATGTTTTACCATGCGGGGCTGCACGTGCTTGTAATAAGAAAGCAGGAGGACAAATAGTATGAAACTGATCCTTTTGGGCGCACCGGGTTCCGGTAAGGGAACAATGGCTGCTGTTCTTAAGAATGAATATAAGATCACACATATCTCTACAGGAGATATTTTCCGTGCGAATATCAAGGAACAGACTCCTCTCGGAATCGAAGCCAAGAAATATATCGACGCAGGTAAGCTGGTACCGGACGAAGTAACTATCTCCATGGTAGAAGACCGTCTCAGCCAGGATGACTGCAAGAACGGATATCTTCTTGATGGATTCCCGAGAACGATCGCTCAGGCTGAAAAGCTTGATGAGATGCTTGCAAAGAGCAACTCCAAGATCGATGCCGTTATCAAAGTAGATGTTCCGGCTGAAGTTATCATGGAGCGTGTCGTAAACAGAAGAGTCTGCACATCCTGTGGTGAGAGCTACAATGTAGTTTCCCGTCCGACCAAGGTCGAGGGTGTCTGCGATGTATGCGGTAAAGAAGTTATCCAGCGTGATGACGACAAGCCGGAAACAGTTAAGCAGAGACTGGTGACCTACGAAGAAAATACAAAACCGCTTATTGATTTCTATGAGAATAAGGGTATTGTTATTACAGCGGACAATTCCAAGAGTCCGGATCTCGCTTTTGCTCAGGCGAGCGAAGCACTGGCCAACATGGGCCTTAGAAAGGCTGAATAAATGATTCAGATTAAGACGGAAGCTGATTTTGAAAAAATGCGCGAAGCCGGTAAGGTCGTTGAAGAAGCGCTCCTTACCCTGGGAGAGGCTGTAGAACCGGGCATTTCCACATGGGAACTCGATGAGATCGCCAAGAGAGTCTTCGACAAACATGGTGCGATCTCCTCGTCCTATCACTACGGTGATCCGCCGTTCCCGGGACAGATCTGTGTTTCTCCGAACGAAGTGATCGTTCACGGAATTCCGAGAAAAGATCTGGTTCTGAAGGAAGGCGATATCGTCACATGTGATGTCTGCTGTTCTCTTGACGGACTTCATGCGGACGCGGCGAGAACCTTCGCTGTAGGAAAGATCTCGGAAGAAGCAGAGAAGCTCATCCGTGTCACGGAAGAGTGCTTTTGGAAAGGCTTCGAAAAAGTCACGCTTGAGAACCGTATCGGAGATATCTCATCTGCTGTACAGCAGCACGCGGAGAGTTTCGGTTATGGTGTCATCCGTGAACTGACCGGACATGGTATCGGTCATCAGCTCCACGAAGATCCGGATGTTCCGAACTACGGAAGATTCGGTCACGGACCGAGGATCGTGAAGGGCATGGCGTTCTGTATCGAACCCATGATCAGCAGCGGAAGAAGAGAGATCGCACTGCT